>DATEGV010000069.1:0-8060 GCA_035279925.1 Ktedonobacterales bacterium
TTGCGGCGCGAGGTGGCTCGAAACATCCGCCAAACGCCTACCACCTTCACCCAGCACGCAGGTTGTGATGATGCTGGCCGCTGCGGCCAGCTTGGAGCCGTGTATGGCGACGTTGGATACTCTGGATTATTCATTACGCTATTGCTCCTATCCTATGCTATGTATTTGTATCCTATGATACTAACATCTATCATCTGGTACGAGCGCTCGCCTAGAGTAGTAACAAACGTGCCATGAATGTCAGTAGCGTGGTTGACCCTCGATGCGCTGGTGGCTTGACCGTTCGCGTACACCCGAAGCAGGCGAGAAGACATGTGAGGACCGGTAAGAAGACTGCCGTAGACAATAGTGAGCAAAATGCTTGAAAATGGGCAGTGCTGTAGCCCTATCGCCTGCACCTTGGTATTGGAGGCCCGCGATGTCGCGACTGAGATGCTCCAGGCAACCGGTTATCGAGTGGAGTGGACTCCTCACGGCGCTCCTCACCGGCTGTTTAATAATGAGCGCGTGCAGCGGCAGCCATCCGAACACGATGGCGGCGCGGGGGCCGAAGCCATCGCCTACCCCCATTGCGGAGTGGAGTGACTCCTCACCAACCGCCATCGCGGGCCGCTTCACCTACTTCCGCTTGCCATATGGAACGCCTGCCCTTACTCGAGTTGTCAGGGGTCCGGACGGCGCACTGTGGTTCACGGCTAACGATAGCCAACATGTCGAGGGACAGCCTTTCAGCATTCCATTCAACGACTCCATCGTGCGAATGACCACTGCCGGAGCCGTAAACGTGTTTCCCCTCCCTAACGCTGACAGTCGCCCGGACGGCATCACCGCTGGGCCTGATGGCAATCTCTGGTTTACGGAGTCGGACGGTAACGCAGTAGGCCGTATTACGCCGCGCGGGACGATCACCGAGTTCCTTGTGCCGCCGCGTTCGCATCGAAGCCCGATGGGCAGCCTGCCATTTAGCCAGCCGCATGCTATCGTAGTCGGACCGGATGATAACCTCTGGGTACCTGACGAGGGTGGCAATCGCATTTGGCGCATTACACCCGCAGGCGTCCTGACCTCATTCTCGATCCCAGCTCATGCGGAAAACCCGGGCGGCGGTTATCCCTATGGGATCGCTGCGGGCCCAGGTGGAGCGGTATGGTTCACCGAAGTGACTGGCATGCGCATCGGACGGTTGACGATGGACGGGCATATCACGGAGTTCAAGCTGCCAGGAGTGAACCACATTCCTTCCGACATCATAGATGGATCGGACGGCGCCGTGTGGTTCCTCGAACCCAATCAAAGCGCAGTTGGTCGCATCACTATCGGTGGGCAAATTAGTGAATTCGCACTACCGCATGCGTCTTGCTTCTCGCCCGGGACTCAAACCGCTTCGGAATATGGAGACTGCCAAGTGGAGGATCTTACGCTAGGATCAGACGGAGCCGTCTGGTTCAGCGAGCAATGGAACCAGGCGCTCGGACGCATGGACGAGCACGGCCACGTTACCGAGTTCCGGTTGCCGGCTGCGTTGCCTTTATCCGGGCCCACGGCATTGACGTCTGGACCAGATGGCGCGTTGTGGTTCGTCTACGACCGCGGCGTCGCTCGATGGAGCCTCTGACAATGGCCCTGGACAACCGTCTGCTGGTTTGCGTCACACCAGACCCGCGCGACTACTCCCTACCGACTATGTCGCCGCATGAAGCGGAAGAACATCATCGGGCCGGAGTAGTAGCCCATGCGGCGCAGCGTACGGCGCTTGAAGTTGCGGGGCGCGCGGGTCCAGCGAGTGGCCGCGTAGTAGCCGCTGCGGCTCTTCAGGTGGCGCTTGGCGCGGGTAATGCCGAGGGCAGTGCTGAGGGAAGGGCGGCGGTAGCGTGGAAACAGCTTGAAGCGCGCCATACTGATCTCCTTCGCGTCTCAGGGCTTGCGCCACAGCCGAGTATGTAGCCGCGATTCACGGGCATGAGGACATCTGGCGCTCTACCTGTATACATCACATTATGACATAACCGGAAAGGGGGATGAGCAGCGATGGCGACTACTCCGACGCCATGCGCCCGGCGGCCTCAGATACCGCGTCAAGAACTTCGTCAATGTGAAATGGCTTGGGCAGGAGCGTCGCCGATAGCTCCTCCATCGTCTCGCCACAGTCCTCCTCGGCGTGCCGAGGACTCGCCGTGACGAAGATGAACTCGTGTCGGGTACGAAGATCCTCATCCTTCGCCACGAGCTCCAACAGGTCGCAGCCGTCCATCTGTGGCATCTTGTGATCTACCAGCGCGACGAGCCGCCCCGCGCTTTCTCGCAGGAGCCGATAGCCCTCCAGCCCGTTGGCCGCCTCGATGACGTGGTAGCCGGAGTCCTCCAATAGGGCGCGCAGCGCCTCGCGTATGCCCTCGTCGTCCTCGATCACACAAATGGTCGGCGTTGCCGCCCGCACCCGCGTCTGCGCCATGCTCAGCCTCTTTCCCGCTCGCCCGGCGACCAGCAGAGCGGCGTACATGACGGCCGCGGCGCGCGTAGGCGTGTTATGTTCTGCTGCCAGTATATCTTCCAGCGGCTACACACGCGAGATAGTATGACAATCGTACAGGTGTTTCTTTTGCCCGCTATGACGAGCTCGCTTGTCGTGTTGGAGTTGATGGAGCGGCGGGTATGGCGGCAACCGCCGCGCGCAACGGCACGCTGAACCAGAACGTCGAGCCGCGTCCGGGCGCGCTCTCGATGCCCGCCTGCCCATGATGGTTCTCGACGACGGTGCGCGCGATGTGCAGCCCCAGTCCCAGCCCCGCGCCGGAGCCGCTCTGCTGCTTGATGCCTGGCACCCGGTGAAATCGCTCCCAGATATGGTTGCGCTGCTCCGCTGACAGACCAGGACCGTGGTCACGAACGGCGACCTTGGCGTACCCGCCCTCTACGCTCAGCGACACCGCGACCGGAGCGTCGGGCGGCGAATACTTGAGCGCGTTGGTCAGGAAGTTCGTCACCACCTGCCCCAGTCGGTGCGCGTCGCCCTCGATAGGAACATCGCCTTGTGGCCCGGCCAGGGTGATCACGCGGCCCGGCCAGGAAAGCGTCTGCTCCTCGACCGCCTCGCCCACGACCGTCGCCAAATCGCAGGGAGTCAGGTAGAACTCCAGCTTGTTGGCGCGGATGCGCGACATATCGAGCAGATCGCCCACCAGCCGATTTTGACGTTCCACCTGCTGCTCGGCGGTCGCGAGTAGCCCCATCACACTTTCGAGCTGCGTGGCCAGATCGGCCGGCGGCGTCTCGTGAGCGGCCACCCGGCGCAGGCGACGCTCGCCCAGTTGGAGCGCGGCCTTCAGGCTCGTCAGCGGGGAACGCAGCTCATGGCTGGCGATGCTCACAAACTCGTCGGTGCGCGCATTCATCTCCACCAGGGCAAGCTCACGCGCCTGCGAGGCGGCGTTCTCCCGGACCGCGCGCCTGCGCGCCTGCTCGGCGCCACTGGCGGCGACGCTGATGATCGAGCCAACGACGAGGCACACCACAATCTCCGCCACATCGCCTCTGCGGCTCGCGGCGAGGGCGGTCTGCGGCAGGACGACCACTTCCAGCAGGACCGTTCCCGTCAGCGTGGCCAGCAGGCTTGGAGCCGCGCCCCAGCTCAGCGCCACCAGCGCGACGGCCAGGATGTTGAGCATCCCAAAAAAGGAGAATGTCGGCGCCACCGCAACGAGCGCGAGAGTCAACACAGTGGCGGCGATCTCGAAGAGCACGGCCAGCGCGTACCCCGCGCTGAGGCGGCGCAGCGGCGCGGGCAGATGGACCGGCGAGAAGGTGTTGTCCGCGACCCAGCGGCGCGTGGCTCGCAGTACGGCGTCCAGCGTCTGCCGGCCGGTCGAGGTGGAGCGCGAGCCTGGCGTGGATGCGCCGCGCGCTGAGGTGGATGGCGTCTGCTGGCTCACGTGGTTCCTCCTTGTCCGGGGTTCGCGAGTATGAGATCGCCCGCGCGGCGGCCCAGGCTATTGTACGCTCAGAGCGCCGGTAAGGTTCAAGCAAGGGTAGCGCGTGAAATGGCCAACCAGGTCAATGAGATTTCTGACGCCAGTTGCTTGCGGGGAGGGCGCGTGTCGCGTACACTGAAGGCGCCATGTCAATTGTCGTCGTCTCTGATCTCACCAAATCCTATGGCGCGGAACTGATCTTCAGCCGCGTCGCATTCCGCGTCGAAGCCCACGACCGCGTCGGTCTCGTCGGCCCGAACGGCGCGGGCAAGTCTACGTTGCTCAATCTGCTGGCGGGTAGGCTTGACCCTGAGGGCGGCGCCATCGCGTTCGAGCGCGGCGTCACGCTGGGCTACCTGACGCAGAGCGCCGACTTCCACCCCGACCACACCCTCTACGATGAGATGCTGACCGTCTTCGCGCAGGTCCACGACTGGCACTCCGAACTGGACGAGCTTGCGGCGCGAATGGGCGACCCGGCGCTGCTCGAATCGCCGGACGAGTACGCGGCCGTCCTGGAACGTTACGGTGAGGTGCAGGCGCGCATCGAGCATGCGGGCGGCTACACCACCGACCAGCGCGTGCGGCAGGTGCTCGACGGCCTGGGCTTCTCGCGTGAGCAGCAATCCGCGCCGGCCGCGCACCTGAGCGGCGGGCAGCAGACGCGCGCCGCGCTGGGGAAGCTGCTGCTCCAGGAACCGGACCTGCTGCTGATGGACGAGCCGACCAATCATCTCGATCTCGCCGCGCTGGAATGGCTGGAAGAGTACCTCACGTCCTGGCGCGGCGCCGTCATCGTCGTCTCGCATGACCGCTACTTCCTGGATCGCGTGACGACGAAGACCATCGAGATCGCGCACCATCGCGGCGAGGAGTATCCCGGCAACTACACGAAGTACGTCGAACTGCGCGAGGAGCGGCTGGCGCGCTGGCGCAAGGAGTATGAGGCGCAGCAAGAGTACATCGCGCGCACGGAGGAGTTCGTGCGTCGCTACAAAGCGGGCCAGCGAAGCAAAGAGGCGCGCGGCCGGCAGACGCTGCTGGACCGGATGGAGCGTATCGAGCGGCCACCCACCGAGCAAGATCTGAAGTTCAAGCTGGGCGCGAACATCCAGTCAGGCGCCACCGTGCTCGCGACGGAGAAGCTCGTCGTCGGCTTCACGGGCAACGGCGGCGCGCCGGCGTCGGACGGCGAACGGGCGGGCGCGGGCTTGCGCGTGGAGATCGCCGACACGGAGATTCAGCGCGGCGACCGTGTGGGTCTGCTGGGGCCGAACGGCGGCGGCAAGACGACGCTTTTGCGCACGATCATCGGGCAACTCAAGCCGCTGGATGGGCGGCTCACCCTCGGCCATAACGTGCAGGTCGGCTACTACGCGCAGACACACGAAGGGCTGAACCCGCGCCTCACGATGCTGGACGAGATTCGCCAGCAGACGCATCTGAGCGAGGAGGGCGCGCGGAGTTACCTGGGCCGTTTCCTCTTCTCCGGCGATGATGTCTTCAAGCCCATCAGCGCCCTCAGTGGCGGCGAGCGCAGCCGGGTGGCGCTGGCGAAATTGACCTTGCAGGGCGCGAATTTCCTGGTGCTCGACGAGCCGACGAATCACCTCGATCTGCTCGCCCGCCAGGCGCTGGAAGCGATCCTCGCCCACTATGACGGCACGCTGATCTTCGTCTCGCACGACCGCTATTTCCTGGATGCGCTGGCCACCAAGCTCTGGGTGCTGGAGGATGGCGTCATCACGGCGCACGTGGGCAACTACACGACGTACCGCACGCGCCAGGCGCAGGCTCAGTTCGCGGCGCAGGCGCAGGCGGCGCGCGAATCCGCCGCCGTCCGCGCGGCAAACGGACCCGCAGGGCAGACGCGGCGCGCTGATGGTCAGGAGGCGCGGCGCGGCGTGGACGCGATCGAGAATGAGATCGTGCGCGGCGAGGAGCGCGTCGGCGAGATCGAGCGGGAGCTTGCGGAGGCCAGCGCGCGGGCGGACGTCGAGCGCATCGTGGAGCTTGGCGCGGAGTACGAACGCGAGAAGGCGCGCATCGAGGCCCTTTACGCGGAGTGGCAGGGTATGGCAAGCTAGGCGTGTCGCTGGCGCCGGATGGACGCGCGGCCAGCGAAGGGGGAGGACGACCATGCCATCTATCCTGGGGTTGACCGGCAACATCGCGAGCGGCAAATCCACAGTGGGGATGCTGCTGCTTGAGCTTGGCGCGACGGCGTACATAGACGCTGACCTCGTCGTGCACGAGCTCTACCTGCCCGGCCGGCCGCTGGTGAGCGATATCGCGGATGTTTTCGGTTCCACCGTGGTGGATGAGGCGGGCGGTGTCAATCGCCGGGCGCTGGGCGACATCGTCTTCGGCGACACGGCGAAACTGCGTCAGCTTGAATCCATCGTCCTGCCTCACGTGCGCGACGCGCTGCTGGCGCGGCTCCGCGCGCTGCCCGCCAGCGGCATCGGTGTCTTCGACGCGATCAAGCTGGTGGAGTCGGGCTATGCGCCACTCTGCGACGGCGTCTGGCTGGTCACGTGCTCTGAGGAGGCGCAGATGCGTCGCTTGATGACCTCGCGCGATCTCACCGAGACAGCGGCGCGCCAGCGTATCGCCGCTCAGCCGGACCTCGAACCCAAACGCGCCGCCGCGACGGAGATCATCGCCAACGACGGCACGCTGGACGATCTGCGCCGCGAGGTTGGCGCCGCGTGGGAACGGTTCCGCGCGAAGCTGTAGGACGGAGACGGTTCACGCAGGGGACGAGGGACGGCTCACGCAGAGTCACGCAGAGTTACGCGGAGTTACACAGAGTTACGCGGAGTCACGCGGAGTCACACAGAGTTACTCAGAGTTATTCCGAATCTGTGAGAGGTGTCGTTTGAGGCGTCCTCACCCCCTGTCCCGCCCTCCCTCCGGGGAGAAGGGGAACCCAGGCCCGGAGGTCGAAGCGCTGGCTCCCCATTCCTGCGTTGGCGGGAAGGGGGCTGGGGGGTTAGGTTAATTGGGAAGGGGGCGGAAGGGACGCATATGGGAAGCCGCCGCACGAAAATCGTCTGTACGCTGGGGCCGGCCACGTCCAGCGAAGCCAGCATCGAGGCGCTGATCCAGGCCGGAATGAATGTCGCGCGCGTCAATTTCTCGCATGGGACGCGGGAGGAGCACGCCGCCACCATCTCGCGGGTGCGCGCCACCGCCGCGCGTCTGGGCGTTCCCGTCGCCATCCTGCAAGACCTGCAAGGCCCGAAGATCCGTACCGGCCCGCTCGTGAACGGCGCGTCAGTCCGGCTCGCCGACGACCAAACGTTCACGATTACGACGCAGCCGGTGGCGGGCACGAGCGCGCGCGTCTCGACAACATATGCCGCGCTGCCAGGCGATGTGCGGCGTGGCGACCGCATCCTGCTCTCCGACGGGGCCATCGAGCTGCGCGTGGACGCGGTGGACGGCGCCGAGGTGCGCTGCCGTGTCGTCCACGGAGGCACGCTGGCCGAGCATCAAGGGATCAATCTGCCGGGCGTCGCCGTCAGCGCGGCGGCCCTCACGGAGAAGGACCGCGCCGATCTGATCTTCGGCGTGCATCACCGGGTGGACTTCATCGCGCTCAGCTTCGTGCGCCAGGCCGACGACATTCTGGAAGCCAAGCGCCTGATCGCGGAGGCGGTGCGGACCGCGCCGGGTCCGAGCGACGCACGGCCGGAGGGTCTGCACGCCTCGGCCTACGAGGAGGACAACCGCGTCCCGGTGATCGCCAAGCTCGAAAAGCCGGAGGCGCTGGCGCGGCTGGACGCGATCCTGGAGGCGGCGGATGGGGTGATGGTGGCGCGGGGCGATCTGGGCGTAGAGCTGCCGCTCGAACAGGTGCCAGTGGCGCAGAAACGCATCATCGCCAGGGCGAACGAGCTTGGCCTGCCCGTCATCACGGCGACGCAGATGCTCGAATCCATGATTCACAGCCCACGCCCAACGCGTGCAGAAGCCAGCGACGTGGCCAATGCGATTCTCGACGGGACCGACGCGGTGATGCTCAGTGGGGAGACAGCCGTCGGCGCGTATCCCGTCGAAGCGGTGCGGGTGATGGCGCGCATCGCG
>DATEGV010000070.1:0-6375 GCA_035279925.1 Ktedonobacterales bacterium
CGGCGCGGCGCCGATCTGCCGAGCCAGGCGCATCGGTCCCAGACAGGCGATGACCCCCTCGCGGACGGCGGGGATGCTGAAGATCGCGTCGCTGCTGGCCAGCAGCAGATCGCAGGCGATGGCGACCTGCAAGCCGCCGCCCAGACAATAGCCCCGCACGGCGGCGACGGTGATTGCGGGCAGCGCGGCCAGCGCCGAGACGCCCCGCTCCCACATCTCGAACCAATCGGTGTGGAGCTGCCCCTGCGCCAGCTCTTTCACGTCCAGGCCGCTACAGAACGCGCGGCCCTCCCCACTGACGATCACCACGCGCAGATCTGGCGCGGCGGCGAGTGCGCTTGTGGAGGTGACGAGATCACGCACCCACGCCCGGTTGGCGGCATTGAGCGCCTCGGGGCGGTTGAGGCGCAGGCGGGCCAGCGGCCCCTCCACCTCGCAGCGCATCGTCTCAAGCTCGAGGGTCGGCATGGCTGATTCCCCCTTGGCGCTACCGGCGTTCCGACCCCCTGATCTCACATTCACGAGCAAAGGGAGCGGCGCGACCCCTGGTGACCAGTATACTCACCAAATGGCCACGCCGCCACACGCGGAGAAGGAGTCGCGCTACGAGGAGAAAAAGGCGCCGTTGCGCTCGTGCGCCAACTGCGCGAAGAGGCTGAACGACGTGCTGGTGGGGTCGGAGACGAAACGGAAGCCGATGCTGTTGCGGGCGTGCCACTCCATCTGGGCGGAGTCATAGATCACGTCCGAGACGAACCGGTTGACAGGATCCACCACATGCTGCGTTCCCTGATTTCCACTCCAGACGATGTGGTAGGAGGCGCTGGCCGGAACGTGAGGGCCTCGTTGCAAGGCGCTCACCAGGTCGTGATAGTCCACGAGGGCCTTGGTGGAGACGCGGATGGACGCTTTGGCCTCGCGCAGATTAACGTTGACGGCGGAATCGGGCACGGCGATGGTCCAGAACAGCCCGCTCTCCGCAATGTTGGGGTCAAAGTCGTGGATCTGGTTTTCGGGAGCAACTGCCCCCGTATACAGATCCAGTCAGATGAAGGCGAACGTGCCCCGATGCCGCTCACCATCCAGGCCGATATAGCGACCCTTCATGAAGCGCATGTCCGTGTCGAAGACGAGCGGCATTGGAGTGTCACTGCCGGGCGCATACGCCTTGCCCGTGCCGTCCACGACCGCGACGCCGAGGTAGCCGTCGAAGTCGAAGATGCTGGACATCTCGGCGCCCTTGCCGGGAACGAAGACATGGAAGATCTCCGTCCCGGGACCGAAGGGCTGGATGCCGCCGGGAATGGGCCTGGGCGCGGCGGTGGCGACACCGTCGGCGAGGGCGATGTTGGGGAACCAGATAGCCGACGTGGCCAGGGCGCCGGTGACGCCCGCGGCTGCTCCGATGAACTGGCGGCGCGAGAACGCGCGCTCCCAAAAGTGCTCGTGGCCTACGTAGGGGCGCATTACAGGGGATCGCGCGACAATGTCCGACGGTTGCGGCGTGTCGTTCATACTCCTCCCCCTCTTTTGCATCACCCACCAGCGGCATCACAGCGCGATACAAGTGTACGGTGATGCATTGCCGCGAACATACCATAACGTGAACGTGCGCGCAAGCTCATGTGGGGCGTATCAGTGTTCGGCGGTGGGGCCGAGGCTCACGGCGCGGCGCAGGTTCTCGACCTCATGCGCAGTGAGCAGGCGTGACTGTCCTGCCGGCAGGTTTCCCAGCGTGAGCGGGCCGACACGCACCCGACGCAGACGCAGCGCGGGATGCCCGATGGCTTCGAGCATGCGCCGCACCTGGCGATTGCGCCCCTCATGCAGCTCAACACCAATCCAAACCGCGTCGCCAGAGCGCTGTTCGAGCCAGGCGCGGGCGGGAGCCGTCGGTCGCTGCTCGCCCGGCAGCAGCAATCCCCGTTCGAGTGTGCGGAGCGCCTCCGGCGTGGGGAGACCGGCGACCAGCGCGGCGTACTGCTTGGTCAGGGCATAGCGGGGATGGGTGAGCTTGAGCGCCAGGTCGCCGTCGTCGGTGAGCAGCAGCAATCCTTCGGTGTCGCGGTCGAGCCGGCCCACGGGGTAGACGCGGCGGGCGACCCATTCATCCGGCAACAGGTCCAGCACGGTGCGGCGGCGTTGCGGATCGTAGGCGGTGGTGACAGTGTCGGTCGGCTTGTTGAGCAGGATGTAGAGGTGTTCCCGCGCGGGCGGCTTCACCGGGCGGCCATGCAGCCGGATCTCGTCGTGGGCGGGGTCCACGCGCGTACCAAGCTCGCGCACGATCGCGCCGTTGACGCTCACCGCTCCGGCGACGATCAGCTCCTCGGCGTGGCGACGCGAAGCGACCCCGGCGTGCGCGAGGTACTTCTGCAGGCGCTCGCCGGTTGGGGGCCGGGGCGGCGGTGATGGGTCATGGGTGGTCATAGGTAGAGTATACGTCAGCGAAACCTAACCCCCAATCCCCCCCCCACTCTCATGGGAAGGGCTCGGGGGTTAGATCAACTGGCTTGGACGCGCTCGTTCCAGTGGTCTCCCAGTCAGGGAGCGTCTGCCTCTACAGTTTGATGGTTCGGGTTGTGACGATGCTAGCTCCGCCGGCGTCGCTGATCGTCAATGTGATGCTATACGTTCCGCGCAGAGCGTATACGTGGGCGGCGGCGTCAATGAATCCCACGCGGTAGGGGTTCTTGATAATGTACGCGACCGATTTGGAGCCATCACCCCAGGATACGGTGGCGGTGTAGTCACCTACGACACCGCTGGGATCCGCGTCGGTAAAGAGCGAGGCGACGCCCACGGTTTTATGGCTGATGACGACGACGGGCGCGCTCGTCGAGAGGGCAGCGTCGGCGACGGCCGCGCCGACCGTGGCGGTTGCGCTCAGTCCACCGCTCGCGCTCACGGCGACCGCCAGCGGCAATGATGCGCCTTCCTCGCTATAGGTATGGCTGCCCGAGACGCTATAGCTGCCGCTGGCGTTGAGGGTGACGCTGCCCACGGAGCTGGCGCCATCACCCCAGTTGATCGTGGCTGAGAGCGTCCCCGCGCCATAATCCGCGCCGGTGGCGACCACTCCGCTGAAGGCTTGCCCCTCTGTGGCGCTCACGGTCTGCCCGCTCGCCGTCAGCGCCGGATTGACGGTGACGGAGAAACTCTGGCTCACGGAGCTTGGCGTGTCGTCGCCGTCGGTGGCGGTACATGTGACCGTGGACGAGCCTATGGCGAACGTTGAGCCGGAGACCGGTGTACACGCGACGGAGGCCGCCGGGCTGTCCCCGCTCTCGTCGGTCGCCGTCGGTGGGGCATAGGTGACCGCCGCGCCCTGGGCGCTGGTGGCGCTGGTCGTGATGTTCGCGGGTAGGTTGGCGAGGCCGAGATCGGTATCGGGTTGGTTGCAGCCCAGCAGCAGATCAACGCCCGTGGCGGCCGGCGGGATCGTCAACACGGCGCTCTCGACGTACGGTTGGGTGGGATCGGTGGGCGAGGCGCACCCGGCCTTCGCGGCGCGCACCTTGTAGTAGCCGGGCACGACATTCCACAGATAGTGTCCGTTGCTGTCCGAGGTCTCCGGGTTCTGGTTGGTGGCCGGCGACAGCGCGCCGCTGCCGTTCGGAACGATCGAGAACGGGCCGCTGGCGCTGCTCGCGCTGTACAGGGTGACCGTCGCGCTGGCGATGGGCTGTCCGGTGCTGGCGTCTTTGACCGTGCCGCTGGGGTCAATGTAGAGCGCGAAGCCGGTCGCCTGGGGTGGTCCTGATGGGCAGGCGAGCGAGATCGTCACCCACGCCTGACCCTTGGCCGCGCTCGCCGTTCCGATGAACGCGGGGATTGCGGCGGTGTAGGTTCCCGCTGGATTCTCGCTCATCGAGCCACCGGCGATGGACGCGCCGCCCTGCGTGATGTGGTAGCTGGCCGTCGCGCCCGCGCAGCCGGTGATGGAGAGCGTCAGCGCGTTGTGCCAGTCAACGTGCGGCGTCCCATCGCTGCCGGTGGTGTTCGGCGTGATCGTCACGCCCGCGGGCGGGGCGCCAGTGATCGGCAACGCCTCTACAGTGCTGAGCAAGCCGGCGCTCCCATCGCCGCTGATGGCGTAGATGTTGCCGTGCTGGTCGGTCGCCGCGGCGTGGGCCACGCGCGCGGTCCCCATTGAGGAAACGGCGGACCAGGCTTGGCTCGTCGGATCGTAGGCCTCCGCGCTACTGAGCGCGGAATTGGCCCCGACGACTGCTACGCCACCGATGGCGTAGATATGGCCATCCGGGCCGGTCGCGGCCGCGAGCCCAAAGCGAGCGGAGGACATGGGCGCAATGGATGTCCAGTTGTTGGTAGTGGGCGAGTAGGCTTCAGCGGTGTTGAGGAACGTGGGAGTTGTTCCAACCACCATATCCCCGCCCATCGCGTAGATTTTGCCGTCGGGCGCCGCCGCCGCCGCCAGCCGCCAGGTGGCAACAGGGAGCGAGGCCACGGTGGACCACGTGTTAGCGGTTGTGTCGTACGCTTCGACGGTCTTGACGAAGGAGCCGTTGCTCTCCCCGCCGATAGCGTAGATGCGGCCATCGGAGCCGGTCACCGCCGCCAGGCCGTCGCGCGGGGTCGGCATTGGCGCCACAGTGGACCAGGAGCCGGCTATCGGGTCGTAGGCTTCCACGGTGTTTACATCATAGTTTTGAGGGGGTGGGAGATAGCCGCCGATGGCGTAGATGCGTCCGTCGGGGCCGGTCGCCACAGCGAGGTCACCCCGCGCTGTGGGCATGGTTGGGAGCGTAGCCCACGTTCCCGCCGTCGGATCGTAGGCCTCCACCGCGTTGCTTGGGGCGCCTTGTGGTTTGGAGCCGGGTACGATGCCGCCGATAGCGTAGACGCGCCCGTCTGGGCCAGTTGCGGCGCCAAATGACACCCGCGCGGTGGGTATGGAAGCGACACCCGCCCAGGAACCGGTGGGCGCGGCGCTCGCCCGCATGGGAGTCAGGACCGCGGCGATAACAAGCGACAACAGCACGACCGTGAATGTCCGCGCGAGACGGCGCGAAGGAACTGACCTCAACCGTTTCATGTGCTATCTCCTCCTCATCCTGACATCCCCTGGGTTTCCCCGCAAGGGAGTTGCGCGGGCTACGCGCATCCGCTCAATCTAGCCATCGGTGTGTCCAGGCTCCGCGTCGGCGGCCCGAGCCGGCGGGTCAACGCGCCCGTGCGACACGACTCCCGGCGCGTCCTCCTGGGCGGCGATCCAATCGAGGGCGGCTTTCAACGAGGCGAACACCACCCGCTCGCCCGTCTGGATGTGCTGGACCTCGACACGCTCGCCGCCGTCAGGCAGCCGCCAGCGGCGCAACAGAAACGATCCATATCGCTTAGCCATCCGCGGCCTCCGCTTTCACGTCGCTCGCCCGCCTGTCGCTCAGCTCAGAGGCCGCCGCCGTGTCCCAGGCACGTCTGCGGGCTCGACAGATTACTGTTGGAGCCATCGGGGCAGATGGTGTTGTTGAAGGTGACAATTTGGCCGCGCCCAGTGGTCAATAGCGCGCCGGTGAGATTGGCGCCCGTCAGATTCGCGCCGGTAAAATTCGCCGGAATACCCCCGCTGGAGAGTTCGGTATTGACGAGGTTGGCGTCCGTCAGGTTGGCGTCGGTGAAGTTCGTGTTCAGGGATGCTCCCGAGAGGTTGGCGTCCGTCAGGTTGGCGCCGGTGAGGTCGGATCCGTTGAGATTGGCGCTGGTGAGGTTAGCGTTGGCGAAGTTGGCGCCGATGAGATTGTCGTTTCCGAGAGTCGCTCCAACCAACGTCGCTCCAGTGAGGTTGACGCTATAGAGGTCGAGACTTGTCCCCGTCGAATGATTCAGGTTCGCGAAAGGAAGGTTCGCCGCGGGCGCGATCAGACCCGCGAGATTCTGCCCGCTGAAGTCCTGACCCAGGGGGCTCGATGTTCCCGCCGGACCCTGTGGTCCCGCCGGACCTTGCGGACCCTGCGCGCCCGCTGGCCCCTGTGGGCCGGTAGCTCCCGCCGCGCCGGCCTGGCCCGCCTGACCTTGCGGACCCTGCGCGCCCGCTGGCCCGGTCTGATTCCAGGTCAGCGCCAGTTCGTACTTGGTACACTTCTCGCCCGCGGCCGTGTCAATGACGCGCACGGTATGCGGCAGATTGCCATAGTTCACGTAGCAGGCGTGGATCACGCCGCTGGGGTCAGGGACGCTGGCGTAGGCCGCGACGCTACCCAGCATGAAGACGCCTACCAACGCGATCACGGCGGGTCGGCCAAGACGGAAACTGACGCGACGTACGCTCCCCGCGCCAACTGCTCGCCGCCGTCGCTGTGATGTCCGACGCCCTCCCGGCGCCGGGAGGGCCAAAGGATGCGGATGATTCAT
>DATEGV010000071.1:0-3370 GCA_035279925.1 Ktedonobacterales bacterium
TAAACGTGGCCCCTCTCAGATCGGCGCCCGATAGGTCGAACCCCGACAGGTCAACCGTATCAAACACTGCTCCGCTCAGGATTGGAGGCTGACCATGCACTGGCTCGCGCCGCCACCAACTCGAGATCGCTCGCTTGAATCGTGCGAGCGGACCGCCCGTAGACGGCAAACGGACAACACGCCACTTCCGCTTGCGAGCGACCCACAATAGGTCCTCAGAGAATGCGATCGGCGTCTCATTGTAGGGCGGCTGGCAACGGATGTCGTTCCATCGGAAGTGGCCGCGCAGATAGATGTGGCGACGGCGTGTCGTCATCCGCTTGACGTCCGACTCCTCAGAGGAGAGGTCTTGTTCCTCGGCGGTGGGATCCTGCTCCTCCTCGGCGGCGGACGCTTGATCTGCGGCGGACTGCCCCATCCTGGCGTTCCTCCCATGTGTCTGGATCCGGCCATCATGCGTTCGGTTGTCGCCATACTATCACAGGAGTCAAGCGAGAATTGCGAGAAACGAGCGGAGATCGGGTGCGAGCGGCAGTGTTGTGAGCCGCCATCAGTCCCATTCCTTGATCACCCGCATCGGCAGCGGGCCGAGCTCCTGCTTCGGACGCGCGTTGACCCTGACGCCGTCCTTGATATCGGGTACGTACGGAGCCGGACGGCCCATCTTCGCCTCGTCGCCCTTCCGGCGGCAGCGGAGTCCCCCCGCTTCACTCCCCCTCCGTCCGCGCCAAGACCGCCGGCACCCCTTCCGAATCCCACTCCGGCGCAATGTCAATGTCGAAGGCGTCGGCCAGGCGCACGAACAGGTTGAAGAGCGCCCCGTCATAGACCGCCTCCGCGATCTGCTCGTCGCTCCACCCCGCCTCACGCAGCCCTTGCACCTGCGCGTCCGTGATCTTGTAGGCGTGCCGCGTCAGCGTGCCGACGAACTCCAGCAGGAGCCGTTCGGCCGGCGTGACCGGCGCGGCGGCCAGATCGCCCGCCCGTAAGGCCCGCGCGACCGGCGCGTACGCTTCGTCCTGCGACCGCAGGAACGTCGTGTGGCTGCTCAGTCAGTAGTGGCAGCGGGTGAGCGCCGCGACGTAGGAGGCGATCATCTCGTGCTGCGCCCGCGTCAGCGCGCCGTCGGAGAAGTGTAGCCGCGACGCCTGCGCGATGGCCATGAGAAAGTCCGGCCGCAGGCTCATTGTCCGCAGGATAGCGGCCATGTGACCGGAGCCGGAGGTCGCGCCCAGCCGCGCGAAAAGCTCAGCCAGCGGGCCGGTGGCCTCATCATCCTCGATCCAGCGAATGCGTGGCGACATGTGACCCTCCGCCTTTCTTGCCGGTGAGCATACACCCGGCGTCAAGCAGCGCGCGGCTGAACCACCCTGCCCCGCGTGTCCAGCGGCGCGCTATACTTTCTTCCAAGTCGCCGGACACGGGAGTCAGCGCGGCGCAAGAGAGGATGGCAACATGGCGGGCGAGCATCTCGAAACACAGGACGGCGTCACACGGGGATTCGTAAGCTTCGGCAGCAATGGCGGCACGGTGGACGGCTACCTGGTGAAGCCCGAGGACGGGCAGGCGCATCCTGGCGTGGTGATGATCCAGGAGTGGTGGGGCGTCGAGGACCATATCAAAGAATTGGCGGAGCGGCTCGCGCGCCAGGGATATACCGTGCTCGCGCCCGATCTTTATCACGGCAAAGTGGTAGATGAACCGGACGAAGCCGGCAAGGCGATGATGGCGCTGAACAAAGGGGCGGCGGTTCAGGAGATCGGCAAGGCCGTCGCGTATCTGAAGACCCGTGGCGACGCGCGCGCGGACAAGATCGGCGTCGTCGGCTTCTGCATGGGCGGAATGCTGGCTTGGAAAGCAGCGGAGACGCAAGGCGGCGCGATCGCGGCGGTGGCGGCCTTCTACGGCGCGGGGTACCATCCCGGCGCGGAGGAGATGGCGAAGGTGACGGCTCCCGCGCTGGTCGTCTGGGGCGGGCAGGACGGCAGCATCCCACCTGCCGACCGCGAGCACATCGCGTCGCTACTGCAACAGCAGGGCAAGACCCACAAGACGCTGCTCTACCCGAACGCGGGCCACGCCTTCATGAACGACAAGCACGGCGACCTGGAGCCGGAGTCGGCGCAGCAGGCGTGGGGCGAGCTAGTCGCCTGGTTTAAGCAGTATCTGGGGTAGCCTTCAGAACCTGACCCCCTCGTTCCCCCTTCCTCACGGGGGAAGGTGGAGGCGGAAGCGCCATCCGCTCGTAGAACTCCACCACCGCCCGCGCCTGCTGGATGACCCGTGCGCGTAGCTCTTCCGGCTCGACGACCTCGATGCGCGCGCCGAAGCCCAGCGCGAACTCGCAGGCGGCGTGGTCCTCCTCGAAGATCAGCGTGACGGGAACCCAGCCGTCGGCCTCCGGCGACTCGACGCGCTCGACACGCACATAGCGGCCGGCGTGGCGCAGGTAGCCGACGAGACCCGGCTCGACACGCACACGCGCCGGGTAGCGTGGCAGGTTCGCGCGGAACTCCTTCGCGGACTGCTCCCAATATGCGACAAGGTCGAAGTCTGGCGGACGCCGAAAGGACTCATCGAGGGCTTCCGCGCTCTGGATGCGCGAGACGCGATAGGTGCGGGCGCCGCCTTCGATGTATGCGACGAGATACCAGACGCTGCCCTTCACTACGAGGCCCAGAGGGTCCGCCACCCGCTCGACGCCGCCCTCGCCGCGCTCATACGTGAAGCGTAGCCGCCGCTCGCGCCAGACCGCGTCTTGCAGCGTCGCCAGATGCGGAATCGCCTCCTCTGGGCGCGTCCAGCCCGAAGCGTCCACATAGAAGCGTTGGCGCGCGTATTCGGCGTCCTGACGCGATATCGCCGGCAGCGCGGCCAGCAGCTTGATGAGCGCCCCTTCCTCCGCCTGTTGAAGGCCCAGATCCGCCAGCAGCCGCGAGGAGCGCGACGCGAACAGCGCCCGAATCTCCGCCTCATTCAGACCTGTGAGGTTCGTATGGTAGCCGTCCAGCAGCGCCCAGCCGCCGCCGGAGCCGCGTTCCGCCACCACCGGCACGCCGGCCATCCCCAGCGCCTGCATGTCCCGGTGAATGGTGCGCGCCGAGACCTCGAGCCTGCGCGCCAGCTCGCGCCCCGTCAGGCGCCTGTGCGTCTGGAGGAGCAGCAGAATCGAGAGCAGCCGGTCGGCGCGCATGGGGGTGTCCCTTTCCAATCGGTCGCAGTGGCATACCTCAAATATGACAGAGCGTGTCAATGTGATGGGGTATGGTTGGAGAGCGGACCTCATAACACCTCCGTCTGGGAGGTTGTCATTGGCGCTGAGGCGCTTGTCCTCATCCCCCAGCCCCCTTCCCCTCGGGAGGGGAAGGGG
>DATEGV010000072.1:0-3269 GCA_035279925.1 Ktedonobacterales bacterium
CGCGGCTGTCGGCTCTACGATTTCCGCGCCATCGCCGAGACGCTGGAGCCGGGCGAAGACATGTACAGCCTCTACACCTACAAGCAGGGCTTCGGCGGCTACTCGACGCTGAGCCTGGAGACGCACGACCGCCCCCTCAACGCCCCGGTCTACTGGGCGTACCGCCGCTCGCTCTCCCTGAAACGCGCCCGCGACCGGCGCCGGCATGAGCGGGAACTGCGCGAGCGCGAGGCGGCGAAAGAGTAGGCGAAGAACCTCACCCCCTGTCCCCCTCTCCCACGAGGAGAGGGGGAACCCGACCCGTGAGCGCCGTCGTGCCCCCATGGGGAGAGGAGGAACCCGATCCGCGAGCGCCGTCGAGTCCCGAGGCGGGAAGCGGGAGCCAGACGTGACCGCGATGGCCCGTCGGTTGCACAATGTGACCGTTGGGGCGTGTCACGCGGTTGTATAGCTGTGTAGGTTGCCGCGCGGGTGATGTGGCCGGCGCGGAGGTGAAATGGTACGCTTCGTGCTACTCCACAGCAGAGCACTCCGGCGGGATGTGCGCCCGCGAAGGACGACGCCGCGGAGATCGAACGTGGAACGTCCTTGTTCCGTCGGACCGCGCGCCAGGCGGGTGCGAATCGGCGGACCACTGGAAAAAGGAACTACCGTGTCGAAGCGTATCCTCGTGGTGGATGATCGCGCGAACCTGCTCGCGCTGTTGCGCATGCTGCTGGAAGAGGAACAGTATCAGGTCTCCGTGCTGGATAAGGGGCGCGGCGCGATGGAGCACATCCACGCGAGCCCGCCCGACCTGGTAATTCTGGATCTCAAACTGGCGGACGCCGACGGCGTGGACATTCTGGAGAGTCTGCGCGCGCAGTCCAGCACAGCCGACATTCCCGTCATCGTGTACACGGCGGCGGTACTCGAGGCGGAATCCGTGAACAATCTCATCACCGGCAACCCCACACGATATACCAATGTCTCGGTGTTGCAGAAGCCGTTCGAGCTTGATACGCTGTTGGAGCGTGTTCAAGAGGTGCTCGGCGCGGCTGAGCCACGGTAGAGCCGCGGAGCGCGGGGAAGGGCAGGCAGGGCAGTGGAGAAGCAGAAGGCCAAGAAGTCGTCGGGATCGGGCTTTTTCTGGGGATTGGTGCTGGGTATCGCCGTCGGCGCGGCGCTGGCGGTCCTCTTTGCTCCGCAGAAGGGCGAGGCGACTCGCGAACAGCTCGCGGAGCAGAGCGAGAACCTGCGCAAGAACGGCTTCACGCGAGCCGAGGAGTTGAAGTCGCAGTTCACCGAGCGCTACGGCGACGCGATCGTTCAGGGCAAAGAGGCGTACGACCGCGCCAAAGAGGAAGTGCTGGCGCGCTACAGTAAGGCGAAGAAGGCGTAGCGTCGCAGAAACGAGCGCCGCGCGACCAACGCGAAGGGGACGTGTCCAGTACGGGCAACGTCCCCTTTGCTGTTGACCTCACACTCTGACCCCCCACTCATGTCGGAGAGGGGGAGCCAGAGATGAAGTGGCGCGTATTACGCGCGCTTGCGTCCGGCCAACTCACGGCCCAGCGTGGTCGTGATACCCGCGAGGATCAGCACGATAAAGACCACGGCGATGAGCGCGTTCGGGGCCTTCGCCGCGTGGACGAGCAGCCAGCCGATCACAAACGCCGCGATCACGGCGGTGAGGATGATGGCGTCGCCGGCGAAGAAGTTGTACGTCGCCTTCAGGATACCCATGATGCGATTCATCCCAACACCTCTTTCTCCACCGGCCGCTGCTCCTGTTCGAGACGATCTCGCCGCACGCTGGCCTTGACCTGACGCGCCGGGGCGTAGGGCCGCAGCCACTGGATCAGCGCGAGCGCGACAAGCAGATAGAACACCACCAGAATGGGCAGCGAGAGGTCTTGCTTCCACCAGGTGATGCCGAGGCCCTCACCACCCCAGAACGTGCCGAACGACGCCAGCATCACCCCGACGACGAACTTGAGCGTATTCTCTGGGACGCGCTGCAATGGCGCCCGCACCACGGAGCCGAGGGTCACGATCACGATAAACGCGGCGACCGCGCCAATCGCCGCGATCGGAATGCCGTTCTTCTGCGTCTTGGTGTTGGCCTGCAAGCCGAACGTGATGACGATAAAGGCGACTTCGAGGCCCTCGAGCAATACGCTCTTGAACGACGTGACGAAGCCGAAGGGATCGAGTTTCGCGGGCGGCGCTTCCCCGCGAGCGCGTAGCTCCGCGAGATGTTCCTCGTAGATGGCTTCCTCGTCGTGGATGGCTTTCAGGCCCGCGTAGCGCAGGATCGCTTTCTTCAGCCACTTCATACCGAAGAGCACGAGCAGCAGCCCGACGACCAACCGTAGGGCGTCAATCGGGACCAGGGTGACGATGGCCGTACCGAAGACGGCGACGATGACGGCCAGCGCGCCGGCCGCCGCGGCCGCCCCGGCGAGCGAGCTCCGCCAGTTGACCGTCACGCCAACGACCAGCACGATGGTGAACGCCTCGACAAATTCGACGCATGAGGCCAAGAATGCGGCGATAGCCACCGCCCAGAGTTGTCCTGTCACAGGTTCCTCGCTCACTGACTAGTCTGCTGCCCCTCGGCGCGACGGTCGCGCATCAGCCGCGTTCCGGCAGCGTGTCTTCCCCTAGTGTAGCATGTTCGCGGCCCTGTACCATGCGAAGGGAGTGCAATGTCTCGCCGGCGCGCGGTTGCGCCAACCGGCGTAGAGAACCTATAATGGCGAGGATGGCCTAGAGCATTGGGGGCAATTGAGAGACTGGGGGATTCCACGACATGACAACGAATGTCACCGCACCCGCAGCGGGCACTGGCGCCCGCACCGTAGATCCCATCGAGCTCTTTCGGACGATGGTCACGGCGCGCACCATCAACGATGTCTTAAAGGCGCGCAAGACGCAGGGCAAGTTTCCGTTCTACATCGGGTGCGCCGGACATGAATCCGCCGCCGCGGTGGTGGCGGCGCTCGACGATAAAGACTGGCTTTCGTTCTACTACCGCGATCTGGCGGGCTGGCTTCAGCGCAGCCACGACATCCACGCGGTGCTGCGCGCCGCGTATTCGCGAACGACCGATGAGATGTGCGGTGGCCGTAACATGCCCTCGCATTACAGCAGCCGCAGGTAAAATGTGTTGCCGGCCGTCAGCGAGGTGTCTGGGCTGGCTCCGTTCGCGGGCGGCGTGGGTTGGGCGTTCAAGCGCGACGGTAGCAACCGCCTGATCGCGTACTTCACCGGCGACGGCGGCGCGG
>DATEGV010000073.1:0-18814 GCA_035279925.1 Ktedonobacterales bacterium
AGACGCCCGTTTGATGCGCAATATGGGACCCGTATCACCTCCCCGGACTCAGCCAGACGCGACGGCGAGCGGCGAGGTAGGCGCACAGTGGGTAAGGCGGGTGCGCTCCCGTGGGTTCGCGTGAAGGCACGGCTGACAGGAGCGACGGGACGCATGGAGGTCCCATCACCGCGTTGTTTCTCGGCTGCGCCCGCGAGCGAAGCGGCTGGAGAGGGCAAAGGATGGCCCACGCCAGTCTGAGGCGAAGAGAGGCGCTTCCTGGCCAGCGCCGATCAGCTAACCAGGGGGAATCGCGCGAATATGCCCTAACTCACGGCCACGCGCGAACTGATGGCGCGAGGAGCGGACTGCGCATTCTGCCGGCTCGCGGTGACACGCGAGCGGATGGTCCTATACAGCGCGACTGTCTGCGGAGTCGGGTCCAGCTCAAGCTCCTCGCGCAGTATCCGCGCGCACCGCCGATATTGGTCCAGCGCCCGCGCGGGTTCACCGCAGGCGTAGAAGCCGACCATCAGCGCGCGATGGGCCTTTTCGCACAACGGGTCCGCGTCCAGCAGGAGATACGCCGAGCGTGTGAGCGCCGCGTAATCCTTCTGTTTCATCTGCGCTTCGACGAGCTGCTCCAGCGCGAGCAGGTACTCTCGGCGCAGCGTGTCGCGTCGCAGGACCGCCCATTCACTGTACACCTCGGCCAGGAACGCGCCCGCGCCCAGCGTCACCGCCTGTCGCAGCGAAGCGATTGCCTCTCGCGTGTTGCCGGCCCGCATCTGTTCCTGACCGGCCCGCGCCGCCGCTTGAAAGTCGCGGGCGTCGTATGTGTCCGCCGGCTCCACCGTGTACCGGCCGTCCTCCAGCTTTTTGACCTGTTCACCCAGCGCCTTCTTGAGCTCCGAGCGGACTTTTCGGAACTCTTCGCCAGCCAGTCGCGGATCTTTCTCCGGCCAAATGTCCGCGAGTATCTCATCGCGCCGCGCCGGCGTCCCTCGGTCGAGTAGATACACCAGCAATTCGCGCATCCCTGGGCGCGCCCATGTCGTAATCTCCTCGTCGCCGAGGTACACCTTCGTCTCGCCCATCGCGTACACACGTAACTCACCGCTCGCGCAAGCCGTCGAGCTGGCGGACCGCTGCCGTATGGGCGCACGCTCGATGGCAACACGCCCTGGCTGGGGTACGCCGATTTGATCTACAAGCGCCTGGACTAGCGGGTGATCCGACTCCGCCAGCAACGGCCAAAGAGTCGGCAGATGGCGTATGTCCATGAGCGACATCGGCGTTCCGTCAGTCTGCGCCGCGAGGCTCATGGCTTTCTCGAGCGTCGCCCGGGCGCCGGCATCGTCATGTTGCGCGTGCGAAACCGCAGCGAGCGTCAGCCGCACACGAGCTTCTTCCCCAGTCATACCATGTTCGTGCGTAAAGGCTCCCACCTCGCGCAGAACCGCCGCCGCGAGCACAAGATCTCCTTGCCGATAGCAGGCGAAGCCAAGCGCTGTCATCGCGTGGGCCCAGTCCTGGCCGCGCGGCTGGCGCGCCAGCGACGCGAGCGCCCGCTCCACACGGAAGCGCGCGGTGTCCGCCTTGCCGGCCAGAGAGAGGGCATAGCCGATTCCCGTGGTCGCACACACGCGGAGCCGTTGGTCGTCCACGCGCTTCTCGACATCGAGCGCCCGTTCGTACCACTCCACGGCGGCCGCATAGTCGCCGGTGGTGACCACCAGGTCGCCCAGATTGGCCAGCGCATACCCCTGGCCCTGTGTGTGTCCAGAGGACTTCGCCAGGCTCAGCGCCGCTTCCAGATTCTCGCGCGCGGGGACGCGGTGGCCCAGATACTGACGAATGGCGCCCAAGTTGAGGAGGCACATGAAGGCCCGAACTTCGTCGTTCGCCTCCTGGGCGTAGAGCAGCCCGGAGTTCGCCTCGCGCTCCGCTTCGACATACGCGCCTTCCGCCAGCGCGAGGTTTGAGCGGACATACTTGAGCCGGCCCAGGGCCCACAGATCGCCTAGATGCACGCAGCGTTCCTCCACGCCCTCCAGCCAGACGCGCGCGGTCCTGGGGCCATCCACAGCATTCACGCTCGCCGTCATCAGGAAGCGCGCGTTCACATGAAGCTCATCGTCGCCACTCGGCGCGAGCCGCAGCGCCTCCGCGCAATCACGTTGCGCCTCCGCGTACTCGCCGTGGCTGTAACGAACATCCGCGCGCACGATCAATGCGCGGGTCAGCAGTGATGGCGCGACCGCGCCGTCAGACGAGGACGCGCGCTCGCAGATACGCTCCGCAATCGCCAGCGCCTCCACGGTGCGGCCGGCGAGCCGGTGCAATTCGGCGAGTAGGATATCGAGATCGGCGTGTTCGCGGCGGACCGCCAGCGGCAACAGGTCAATCCAGCGGGCTAGCGTAGCGCCGTAGCCAGCGCGTTGAAGCGTGCCGCGTTGCCGCCCAATCAGAGACAGCAGCGCCTGATAGTCTTGCGCGGCGGCGTACATCTGCGCCGCCTCCTCCGCCTCTCCGGCCTCCTCGAGGACGGCCCCCGCGCGTGACTGGAGGGCGCGCAACGCGGACGCGCCGCCAACGTGGTCTTCAAGTCGTTCGAGCAGCGCCTGCCTCAGCATAGGTTGAAAGCGGAAAACGGGCCGCTGTGGGCGTCTGCCCGCATGCGTCACGAATCCAGTGGTACGCGCCAGCGCGCCCAGCAGCCGTTGCGCGTCGTCAATGCCCAGGAAGCGGTCGCAGATCGGCGCCGTCATAAAGTTCAGCACCGACGCGCGCATCGCGAACTCGCCGAGGTCGCCTGGCAGCCGGTCTATTACCTCGCTCGCGAGATACCCAAAGACCGCTTCACGGTTGAGGAGATCGCCTACGTGAGAGCCGAGACACGCCGGCCATAGAGCGCCTGTCGCCAGCAGCGCGCCCGTCACCCACCCAGCGCAGAGGTCCCGCAGCAGGCGCAGGTCGGCCTCGTTCTGTTCGATGCCCGCGCTCGACAGCAGCTCGTCGAACTCCTCATCCGTAAGGCGCAGGTCCTCCATGCCGATGCCTTCCAAGCGTTGCTGCGTCAGGAGGGGCGAAAGGCGCAGTTCAGGCACTTCGCGGCATTCGAGCAAGACACGCAGATGATCGTGCGGACGCAGCAGTAATTGGTCGAGGAGTGACGCCGCGACACCGCGCCGGTCAATCGCCTCTACACCCGTGACCACCAGCGCCATCGGTCGGCCCACGTGCTCCTGGATGTCCGCGATCAGCACCTCGCCGGCGCGACGCGCGTCCAGCGGCGAAAGCGTGTCGGCGTGCAGCCGCTCAAGGAGCGCCTTGACCTGCCAGTGGCCGCGTGGCAGCCGGGTGCGCAGCGCCCGCACTATCCCGTAGATGAGCGCTTGCGGGTCGTTGTCGCTGGCGTCAAGGTGGTACCACATCACCGGAAGGTCGGACGAGGCCACCCATTGCGCCAGGACCGTTGTCTTACCATATCCGGCCGGCGCGCTGACGAGCAGCACATCTCCCCGGCTGCGTTCTTTGCCCACATGCCGCTCGATCTTCTCGATCAGGCGGGTACGCGGGAGCGTGTGCGGGTCGAGCGGCGGCGCTTCAATCTTCCACGCGGGTGTGGCCGGAGAGATGGTTTCGGCGCGCAGACTGGAACTCATGACGCGATCCTGTTCTCACTCGATGGTCTTCGCGCGGGGCTTCCAGTGCAAGGCGTCATCTGGTTGGCGATTGGGCGGCCAATCGTCACGCCGGCGCGAACGAGATCGTCTGCTGTTAACGGCCTACGAGGAACACCAGTGATAGCGGAGCGATTGTATCACAATACGTCCAGCCGCGATAGCTCAATATGTATCACGAAACGCTCACGACGCGCCATACGCCGTCGCGTCGCAGCCGATACCGTTCGGTCACCGTTTCCCGCGCCTTACGACCAGTCCGCTCCACCGTTACTCGCTCGCCGACCGCGTCCACCTCAACCTCAGCGCCGTTTGGCTGCTCGTCCGTGTTCGTCTCAGCGCCGTCGCGCGGCGGCTCACCAGGTTGTGTCGTCAGTCGCGCCTCAGGCTCCGGGCGGGGCGCATGTTTGAGTTGCCGGCGCAGCTCTTCCGCCGTCTCCTCCGCCGTGCGGTCAATTCGTAGGGGATGCGTCGCGTCCAGCAGCAACGCCACGAGCAGGTAGTCGCGGTGGTGCAGCGCCGCAATATACGCCGCGACGACCTCCTCCGCCGTGAGATCGGGCGACACATAGGACGGCAACGCCACGGCCGCCTCGCTCGCGTGAAATATCCGCCGGTCAACCAGGCTCACATCCAGCTTGTAGTCACGCGGGAGCGACCGGCTAAAGCGTCGCGATTCTCCGAGCGCGGCGCGCAGCAGCGCGTGCGCCTCCGCAAGGCCGATCTCCACGAGTGGAGCGCCTTTGTCGCGATTGTGCTCGACGAGCGCCAGCCATTCCTCGTGGCTTATGCCGCGTGTGCGATAGAAGTCCTTGAGTCCGTCGCCGCGCCAATCCAACAGGAACACGAACGCCTCGAAATCGCCCGCCGCGCGTCGCCAGCACAGCATGAGAATCTGTTCGCCGCGTTCACGTCCCCGCTGCGTCCATCCCGCGTAGAATCGCTCGACGCCTGGCTCCGCCGGAGTGACGCCGCGCTCAGCCATCGCGGCCAGCGCCGTACGCGCCTGGTCGCGCACCGCCTCCGGCGTCTCCGCGCGCATCGTCAGCGACTCGAGGGCGGCGGCGGCCTGAGGGGTGTCTTGCTCCGCGAACTGTGCCACGAGAAAGGCGACGAGATCCGGGTCAAGCGCGCTCATCCGCGCGACAACCTCCTCATCGGGAGCGCCGTCCGTGTCCATCCGCTCCAGGAGCGCGTCGAGCTCACGCAACCAGGCGTCGGGTGGTAGTTGCTTCATCACAACTCCCTAATGTGGGGCGTGCGCGCCGATCAGCGCCACGACAAGATAGATAAACATCACTAGCAAGCACGAACCGAACAGAATGCCATAACAGCCGATCTGCGTCCGACGCTTGATGTCGAGCGCCTGCATCAGTTGCTCATCCATGTCCGGCGGGTCAAGCTCGATGCCGGGCCGTATCTCCTGTAGACGCGCGAGCAGCCGGCGAAAATCACGTACGTTGGTCATGCCTTCCGCCGCGATCATCACGTTGCCGTCATCAAGCTCGAACATCAGCACCAGCTTGCTCGGCGTGTGCTCGCCGGGGGTCAGGATTACGCGCTCGATGTTGTCGAGGCGCACGGCGATCTCGTCCCTCACCTCACGCTGCACGATGACGAAGCTCTCGTCAAAAAGTCGCAGCTCCTTGCCCAATCCATAGCGCACCCGCGCGAGCGGTAGCTCCTCTTCCTCCGTCTCCAGAGGCTCCGTATCTCTCTGATCCGCTTCCACCCCGGTAGGAGCGGCAGACTCCGGATCGGGGGCGCGCTCGTCGCCGCTGTCTCGTTCCATAAGCTCCATGTGCCATCACGCGACATCGCGGTACTGTCCCGCCGATGAGGATCGCGGAGGGGCGTTGCGCATTACGAGTAGCGCCAGCTCAGTCGCCCGTCCATTTCACCACTATTGTAGCATCTTCAGCCGGCCCGGCCCCGCGGACCCCGCGCTTCGGCATGCCGGTTGCTTCACGACTGGCAGGCGCGTACCACCAAAAGGGTGCGAGCGCGCGCCGACTACGAAGCGAGAGGCGATAGATGGCACGGATCGAGATAGCCGACGGTATGCTGATTGTCGTGGTGGATGGACTGGCCCGCGTCGCCACGCCGCGCAATCGGGTCGAAGCCTCGTTGGCGCATATTGTCGCCGTCACAGCGCGGGCTGAAGCGCCGCTCGGTCTCTTGGAGTATCTGCGCGCTCTGAGTAGCCACGGCACGCACGTACCTGGCATCCTGCGCGCCGGCGCCTTTGTCGCCAAGGATGGTCGAGTTTTCTACGCGATTCGTCACGGAACCCGCGCCGTGGTGATAGACCTGGAGCGCGAACCGTTTCGTCGCCTGGTCGTCGAGCCACCCGACAGCGAGACGCCGGAGGCTTGCGCGGCCCGAATCCGCGTGGCTGCCCAGAGCGCCCGCGCGATCCTGCCGCCGGTCTAGCGCTGCCCGCGTCCGCCCGCGTGCCACACAATCTCCAGCGGCCCAAACCATAGCCCGAAGTCCCATGTTTGCGCCATAGTTGGCGCGAAAGATGGATAATAGGCGCGCATCTGCCGTCATGCAAGCCAGGAGGGAGTGGGCGCGGTGAGTCGAGGACTGCAATTAGCGTGCGAGCGGTGCGATTTCTCCGCGACCCTCTTCGAGCATGCGACATTTCAACCAGACGGGCCTGGCGGCGCCGAGGCGAGAGGCTACTGGCAGGACCAGCTCTGCGGCGAGTGCCGGCTGCCGCTGCGCGTTGCCTGCCCTGAGGCGGACGGCGCAGACGCTCATGGGTCCGCGCAGCCTGTCGGTGTGTGTCCACACTGCGGCGGCGAGACCATGCCGTTCGCGGTGTTGTTGCACGAGCTCGCCGAGGCCTGTCACTCGCGCCCGTGGGTGGACCTACGCATCGAAAATATGGCGCGCGCGCGCATCGAGCGCGCCCTCACCCTCGCGTCTGTCCTCATTGGCGCCACCGAGCGTGGCGACACCACCACCCTCGCCGCCCTGGACGAGTTGACGCGCATGCTCACCCTGGATGACCCCGGCAGCGAAGCGCCCAGCGTGAGCGCCGCCGCCGGCTCGCCCACCGCGACGCACACGCTGGGTGGCCTCACGGGGGAGATCGAAAACGCCGCCAGCCTTGAAAACGCGCGCGACATCCTGCGCATGCGCCTTGACGACAGCGCGGGGTACATCCGTGGTCTGGAAGCGTGTGTCGAGGATGAAGCGTCCTTGCCGGGGGTGCCCTGCCCACAGTGTGAAACAGGGCGTCTCATCCATTGGCCGCTCTGGACGTAACCAGAGCCTCAAACGCGCGCTTACGCGCAGTCTTGCGACGCTAGCGCCGGCTCGGCTCCGCACCGGACCAGCCGCAGTCCACGCCTTGTCGCCACGCGCACGCGGTCACGCACCGCGACCCTGCCCGCCAGCTCAATCGAAGTCGCGCCGATCTCCCAGGCGAACTGAATGAGATCGTCGTAGAGCATCGCCGCAATCCCCGGCTCGCGCTCGGCGGGGTCCACGACCACCGACAACCACAGCATGTCCGCGGCCATGTCCGGCGCTCGCCCAGCGACCCCGTAGCCGACGATCGCGCCGCCTTGGGCGACGGCGACCACCTGCCAGAGCGCCGACTCAAGGTCGTCGGATTCCAACGCGCTCGCAAGTCGCAAAAGCTCCGTTACGCGCGCGAGGTCGGTGTCCATGTTCATCGGATAGATGTACACGGTCATGATTGCTTGTCTCCTTCCCTCGCCCCGGCCGCGCCGCGCTTTGGAGTTACCCGTTGCGCTTCAGCTTGCCGGTGCGCTTCGCATATCGTTCCGCTTGATGAAAGATCGCCAGTCCAAGTGGCACGCTGACCACTCCGCAGAGCAACAGCGGCCAGACATCGCCGCCCAAGTGTCCCAGCCCCTTGCCGCCCTGGATGCTTGCGCGCAATCCGTCCAACATGTACGTGGTCGGTGTCACGCGGGAGATCCACTGCATCCAGCCCGGCAGCACCGACACCGGGTAGTACACCCCCGACACCAGTAGCATCACCGCTCGGATGATGTACGCCATCTGCGAACCGCGCTCCGTGAAGAGCATCGGCAACACGGCCGAGACCGTGCCCAGGCCGATCAGCGAGATACTTCCCGCCGCGAGAATCACCACCGACGCCGCCCAGTCCGCGTGTCCCAGGTCCAGGTTGAAGAACAGGCTGACGACGAATAGCTGCGCCACCGTCAGCACGAATCCGTGCAACAGAGCGAAGGCGCACGCGCCGACCATGTGCGTCACGCGCGACACCGGCGCCATGAACGTGTACTCGATCGTGCCTTCCCAACGCTCCATCGTGACCATCTCGGTCACGTTGTCGAAGACCACGCTCACGAAGCTCCAGATCGCCGTCCCTATTGTGAGATACAGCACCGCGTAACTGATCTGTGCGGCGGAGAATTGAATGCCTGGATTCGTCTTCTGCATCGCCGCCGCGATGAACGTCACGCTCAACGCATTGATGATGTTGTAGGTAACCCAAACGAGCTCCCATCCCCAATAGCGCTTCGTCAGGTATATGTTGCGCTCGATGAAGGCGTAACCCTTTTTTGCCTCCGCGCCCGCGCTGCGCATCGCGCCGGCGAGTGTCGCCCTCAAACCCGGCCGGCTACGTGTTGTAATCACGTGTGTTTCCTCTCTCTATGATTCTCGCCAGCCTGGTCGCCACCGGCAATCGGCAGACGCATTGTTCGCGTTCCACGCGCTACTCGCCGTCATCATCCTCCGGCTCGTCCTGCTCCCAATCGCGGCCGGTATACGCCATGAAGACATCGGTGAGCGTGGCCGGGCTGCTCAGCCCCCGCTGCGCCGTGACCGTCGCGATGAGTCCCGCCGCCGTGTCCTGAGCCACGATGCGGCCGCCGTCAATCACGGCGATGCGGTCGCAGAGCGCCTCCGCCTCGTCCATGTCGTGCGTCGTCAGCAGAATCGTCGCGTCGTGGGTGTCGCGCAGCTCTCGGACGAACGTTTGCACGTCCCGCTTCGAGCGCGGATCCAGCCCTGTCGTCGGCTCATCCAGCAACAAAAGTATCGGAGCCGTCAGAAACGCCCGCGCGATGGCGACCTTCTGCTGCATGCCTCTCGACATGCTTTCGAGTGGTTGGCCGATGCGGTCAGGCTTGATGCCCAGCCGTCCCAGGATGGCGCGAATCTGCTCGCGCGCCTCCTTTGCCGGGATGCCGTAGAGCCGCGCCGAGTAGAGCAGATTCTCCATCGGGCTCAGCTTGCGGAAGAACGCCGCCTCGACGCTTACCCGATTGATCAGCCGCTGCACCGCCCGCTCCTCGCGTGTCACGTCGTGTCCGAAGACACGCACGCTGCCCGTGTCGGGCAAGAGCAGCGTCGAGATCACTCGAATCAACGTAGACTTGCCAGAGCCGTTCGAGCCGAGCACGCCGACGATCTCGCGCCGGTGGATGGTGAGCGACACGTCGTCCACCGCCCGGACCATGCGCTTGCCACTTTTGCGTTTGCTTCCCAGGGCGAAGACGCCGTGACCGGTCTTCACAAACCGCTTCGAGAGATGTTCGATCTCCAGCGCGTCGTACTGATCCAGCCGCCGCAATTGCTCAGGCGTGAGCGTGGAATACCGTCGCTCCGACGGGCTGGAGACCTGCGTCTCGGACGGTATCGGCGCGAGGTCTTCATCCAGAATGGCCACGTGTTTCTCCTCTACAATTCGTCGGTCCAGATCCGGTTTCTCGTGCGCTGAAGAAGCATACCCGGAGGTACCTGACATCGCCTGTCAAGAATCGCGTTTCGCCCCAAAGATTCGCCGGAATGTCTGGTTGTGGTGGCTCCGCGAACCTGCGCGCGAGCCGAAACTTGACGACAAACAAAAATGATCATGGGCCTCGACGTTTGCCGCAGGCCCATGATCATCAGGACTACCTGGTCTGTATTTCTCTCGTCAACACCGATCCGGTGGACGAGTCAGATCTCCTGAAATGGGCATACGGCGGCCTACGAATCCCCTTGCGACACGCGCGCGGCCGAGCGCCGCGACGCCGATGAACGTGACCGGGGCAACGAAGGGCACGGCGAAGGGCACGGCGATGCTGAGAGCGATTTGGCGCTGCATCGTGTTCATCTTGCCTACCCTCCGATTTGCTGATACGGCCCCACGCAATCAGACTCGTCGCGAGACACGTACGAAGCGAGTATAGCCGGCCGCTATCATTCCGTCAAGCCATCATGCTTGCTTTCACCACGGTTCACGCAGAAATCTGCACCTTTGGACAGGGCGGCCACTAATAGATAAAGCTCACGCCCCAGCCGGAGTGCGCGAACCGATAGTCAATCCGGCCCCAGCCACCGCCATTCCAATAAAAGTTCATCTCGGAGACGAGGAACCACCCGCCTGGATAGACCGCCACGACATGCCCCACGTGGCCCGCGCCGCCCGCGCCCTGCACTCCCGGCTGGAAGACCACCGTCGCCCCTGCGACCGGCGAGGAGCCGACCGCGTATCCGCGCGCGGACGCGCCTCCCGCCCAATATTGCGCATTGCCCATGCGCTTCAGATTCTCATCCTGGCGCTCGTGCTGCGCCCACCACGTGCATTGACCGTACGCCCACCAGTAGGGATCGCCCGCCGGCTCAGGATATGCGGAGCCTGGATGTCCCGGCACAAACATGTAGGCGTCGCTCGGTGGCCAGGGCGAGACGGGCGCGGCTGAGACGCCGCTCGGCGGATTTGCGGGAGCCTTCGGCTGGCTTAGCGCCTGGGTAGCCGGCGCGGGTGGCGCCGTCGGCGCGTGCTGAGGCACGGGGAGTCCAGCCGACCCTGGCGCATGCACGCCCGGACCCGCGCCGCCGCCGTCGCCAAGGATGTTCACCGCGCCCGCCGAGGCGTCCCACGGCCCGGAGAGTTGCACCGGCGCGCCATTGGCCGCCAGCACGGCGCCGCGTGGGGCGAAATGGCTCTGGGCAAACCTACCCGCGAGCGGGGCGACGGCGGCGATCGTCGCGCCGATAATCAGCAGCGCCGCGACCCAGACGCCGACACCGCTTCTCCATGTGCCACGCCGTCGCGCAATAGGTCCGATGCGCGTCACTTGAACGAGCGCGCGGTTGGGCGCGACGATGACCGGCGCGGAGTCCACCTTCGCCGGCGTTTCGGGAACACTCACGGCGCGAGCCTCGTCGCCCAGCAGTTCGACGATACTGAGCGCCTGCGTCGCGCGCTCGACCAGCGCCGTGTCCTTGGGCTGAACTCTGCGCGCCTGCGTCGCCCGGCGCAACCGGCTCGGCGGCGGCTGGCGGCGAGTAAGCCGCATCGTCGGTTCGTCGTCGCCCACCATCGCCATCACCTCGCCTGCCAACCGCCCAGCGGAGCCTCTTTCGCTCGGCAGTATGGCAGATTTCGCGCGAGGGAGCGACGTGTCTTTGCCAAACCATCTCGCTCACGTGTGGCCCAGCCGGTAATCATCGGTGTTTTTCGCGTTCAACTTGGTCTGTGGCAAACAGGCCCATTTTGGCTATCGCCACCGCGCCGCCACCCTGACGCATCTCCGTACAATTAGGAGTGCGACCACCGCGCGACGTTCCACCATCATGAGGATAGCGACTCACCATGCCAGAACAGGCCACCGGACTCTCCCACTATGTCAAATATCCCGCCAACGACCGCCAGCGACGCCTGCTCGCGCTCGCCCAACCATTAGCCGAACGATTCGCCGAGCGCGCCCCACGCCATGATCTCGACGCCAGCTTCCCGATGGAGAACATTGCCGACCTGCGCGCCAGCGGTCTGCTTGGTCTCACCGTCCCAGAAGAGTACGGCGGCATGGGCGCCGACGAGCTCGAATTCGCGCTGACCCTCGAAACCCTCGCCTGGGGTGACGCCTCGACCGCGCTCGCTTTCGGCATGCACGCCAGCAATATCGGGCTGCTTGCCGAGGGGCGGCTCTGGCCCGACCGTTTTCCCGCGCTCTGCCGCGAGATCGTGGAGAACGGCGCGATGGTGAATGCGGCGCAGGCGGAACCGGAACTGGGCAGCCCCAGTCACGGCGGTGTCCCGGCGACCACTGCCCAACTGGACGGCGACGTCTGGCGGCTCAACGGTCGCAAGATCTACACGACGGGAGCGCCCGGTCTGCGCTACTTCATCGTGCTGGCGGCTATCCAGGCGCACAACCAGCCCGTCCAGCTTGGAACATTTCTCGTTCCCAACGACGCGCCAGGCGTGCGCATCGAGCAGACATGGGACGCCCTCGCTTTGCGCGCCAGCGGCAGTGACGATCTTGTGCTGGAGGACGCCCGTCTGGACGCCGCTGCGCTCCTGGACACACGCCCTGTCGGAGCGCCGGATCCGCGTGGGGCGCTCGGCCTGCCCTGGGGCGCCATCGCGCTGTCGGCCATCTACACCGGCGTCGCGCACGCCGCGCGCGATGAGGTCGCCCACTTTGCCGCGACGCGCATTCCGACGGCTCTCGGCAAACCCATCGGCGACCTACCGACGGTGCGCCTAAAGCTCGGCGAGATCGAGGGGTTGTTGCTCACGTCGCATCGTCTGCTGTATGGCCTTGCCAGTGATTGGGTTGAGCAGCCCGGCATGCGCGTGGTCCTGCGGGCGCAGTCGCCCCTGGTGAAGTCGCTGGCCACCAATAACGCCGTGCGCGTCACCGATCTGGGGCTGCGCGTGGTTGGGGGCGCGGGCTTGCAGCGCACGATGCGGCTGGAGCGCCTCTTCCGCGATGTGCGCGCCGGCCTCATCAACGCGCCACTCGACGACACGGCGCTGCAAAACGCCGGCAAGGCCGCGATTGATTCGCTGCGATAACTCGCTGCGCCGTCGTTTGCTAGTGAGCGGGCAGAGCCTCTCCCAGCAGGCGCAGCCAGTTCCCGCCGACGATGCCCTCGATGTCGCCGGGACTGTATCCTCGCGCGGCCAGCGCCTCACTTACACGCGCCAGATCGGCCACCGAGTCGAACTCCTCTGGCGTCGTCTCCACGCCGAAGCCGCCGTCGAAGTCACTGCCCAGCCCGCAATGGCGTGAGGAGCCGGTCAGTTGACAGATGCGGTCAATGTGGCGCGCCACGGCGTCGAGATGCACTGGTTCGCCGGTCTCCGCCTGCCATCCTCCCACGAGGAAGGCGTTCGAGAGGACTGTGCCGATCACCGCGTCGCGTTCGGCCAGCGCGCGAATCATGTCGTCGCTCAGGTGGCGATCCGTCGGCGTGTACTCCCTGCAATTTGAGTGGCTGGCGATCACCCGGCCCTCGAACTGCCCCAGCGCGTCCCAGAAGCTCTCCTCCGCGAAATGGCTTACGTCCAGTGTCACGCCCAGGCGGTCCATCACCCGCAGCAGATCGTGGCCCAACTCCGTGAGCGGGCCCGGAGCGCGCGTGCCGCCGCAATAGCGCGTGCGCTGCCAGGCTGGCCCGACGATGCGCAGCCCCAGCGCATACCACTCCTCAAGCTCCTGCGGCTCGCGAATGGGGTCGGCTCCCTCCATCAGCAGCACGAAGCCAACTGGTCGCGCGCTCGCGCTCTCCGCGACATCCCATGCCTCGCGTAACGCCGCCAGCTCGCTACGAGCCGTGATGATCCGCACGCCGGTGTCATCGCGTGCGAGGTCCTGGTAGTAGCGGACCTGAGCCAGTCCGTCGTCATGGACCGCTTCGAGTTCGCCGGGGAGGGTGAAGATCGTCGAGAACACGACGCCAACGCCGCCCGCTTTGTGTTCGGGCAGGCCGACCATCGCCGTCTCCGGTACGCTCAGCACGGGACCGACGCAGCACGGCAGCGACGCGGCCTCGAGCTCGCGCGTCCGCTTCACCGACCGGCGCACATCCCGCTCGTGATGGAGCGCGTTGTAGGCAATGTCTTCATGCGCATCTACGACGAACACGCGAGCCTCCCCCCAGCACGTAGCGCCAGCCAACACCATCTGGACTGTACCACAGACCGCCGCGCGCTTGAGTCGAATGCGGAGATCGGGGCGACTTGCCGCATGGCGCATACTGGCGGTATGCGAATCCCGCACGCGAAAGGAAATTGGCCAGATGCGCGCCCGTTTCACTGCCCATGTTGACACACCACATGTCCCGCGCCCGGCGCCGGCCACGGTCCGTGAACCGCCTCGCCGGACCTCTGGCGGCGTCATCTGCGCGCTGGTCGTGTTGACGGCCGTCTGGGGTGTCGTCGTGGACGCCGCATTTATCCCATTGCTCGCGCCGACGCACAACTCGACCATCTTCCAAGCCAGCACCGCCGCGAGTTTCGCGACGCTGGGTGTCCTCTTCGGCCCAGGAATTGGCGCGCTGGCGGGCATCCTACGCGACACCATCATCTATATTGAACAGGTCATCGCGGACCCCACAACGAACCTGCACGCTGGGGTCTCGCATTACATCATTCGCTGGCTGATAGACGCCCTCGAAGACGCAATACTCGGCTTCCTGCCCGGCCTCGTCGCCCGGCGCACACGCCGCCTGAGCCTCATTGCCGCGGCCTCCGCGCTCGCAGCATGGGTCTCGTTGCCGCTGCTCGTCATCGGGAACACGCTCAACGACGGCCAGCCGGCGCGGGTCTGGCATGCCCTCACGACAAAGATTGGCGACTGGGATGAGCCGGTTGATCCCGGCTTGACCGTTTATGCCTTGCTGACCGCCGCGCTCGTCGCGACGATCCTCGCCAACTGGACCACCCGCCCACGCCGCGCCCTCGTCATCGCGTTTGCCTGGCTTGCCGTCGCGGTCGCCCTCATGGTCCTCGGCGGCCACACCTGACACGAGTGGCGAGGCGTCCAACGGCATGACTCCTGCATCGCGCCTCCCCGCGATCGTGTACGATGTGACCCACGCAGTATGCTAGCGGGCGGTATATGCGTGGTACACTCCGTCGCGAGGACACGACGCGCGGCTTTGCGATTCACTGCTTGTCTCGCGGCGTTCGGCGTTAAGGACGGCGGCGAGTACGGCGGTCGTACGGTGTAGTCGGCGGTTGGAGGCGGTCTGTGAGCAAAGGAAGACGCGCGCGCGCTGACTTGTCAGTGCGGGCGTCATCAGTACGTCGCGTCGCCTCGAATCCATCCAACCGCAACCACTCCACGCAGCCAGACGATACGCCACCTCAGCGCGCGCTTGCCACCGTCGCGCACGAACGCGCGATCCTGGAGTCGGCGCTCGATTGTATCATCACGATTGACGCGCGGGGCGCCGTCGTCGAGTTCAATCCCGCCGCTGAGCGCGCCTTCGGCTATCGCCGCGACGACGTGCTGGGCAAGGAGATGGCCCAATTCATCGTGCCACCGGCATTGCGCGAGCAACACCGCGCCGGTCTCGCGCGCTACCTGGCCACCGGTGTGGGCGCCTTGATCCGCAGTCGCGTCGAAGTCACCGCGATGCGCTCCGACGGCTCGGAGTTCCCCGTCGAGCTTGCGATCACGCCCGCGACATCGAACGGTGAGATGTTTTTTGTCGCCTATCTACGCGACATCACGGAACGCAAGCGGGCCGAGGTGGAGCACCTGCGTCTGCATGAGCTTGAACGCAGAGCGCGAGCCGACGCCGAGCGTCGCGAACGTCAGTTGCGGGCAGTCTTCGACGCCATGACCGACGGCGTAGCCATCTATGGCGAGGATGGCCGCATCGGCAGCATCAATCCCGCTCTGCGCCGGATGATCGGCTCGGATAAGCAGCCGGAGTATGAGGCGCTTCCCCTGTCGCGTCGGCCCGCCTGGTTGCAATTGACCGACGTTACGGGAAGGCTGCTCCGCATGGAGCAATGGCCTCCGGCGCGCGTGTTGAATGGTGAGGTGCTCGTCGGCGTAAAGGCGGCGGACATTATCGCGCATACCCTGGACGGGCGAGAAATCGAGTTCAGCGTCACTGGCGCGCCGATGCGAGACGACGCGGATCGCGTGGTCGGAGCGGTATGTGTCTATCACGACATCGCCGCCCGCCGCCTTACCGAGCGTCAAACGCTGACCGCCTTGCATACCCTCATGCGCTGCGCGGATGTCGTCACCGCCCACACGACGAGCGTGACCACCGCGGATCTCTTGGCGCGTATCGCCGCTGCCTTGCTCGAACTCGAGGCCGCCGACTTTACCCATGCGTCGCTCGTTGATGCGGAGGGACATCTGACGCCGGCGGGTATCTTTGGAGTCTCGCCTGAGGACGAGTCCGTCTGGCGCGACGGCCTGGCCCACTTCGACCCATCAAATGTGCCGCATCTGGACGAGGTGGCGGCGTTTCTCTCCACCGGCAGGCCGCTCCTGCAACACTTCGACGCTGACACGCCGCTCATCTCCACCGCCACGGTCACCTCGCTGCGCGTTCGCGCGGCCATTACCGGTCCCGTGCTTGTGGATGGCGCCATCGTGGGCCTGCTGACCATCAGTCGCACTCGTCCGCTGGAACCTGGCTCCGCGATCTATTTCGCTCCCTGGGATGTTGATCTGATGGCCGATGTCGGTAGACTCGCCGGGCAGGCCATCGCCCGCGCGCGGCTCGGTGAACAACTCACCCTTGCGGAAGCCGCGCGTCTCGCCGCCGAGGAAGCCGCCCGCCAGCGCGATGAGTTCCTGTCCATCGCCAGTCATGAGCTCAAGACTCCGGTTACGAGCCTCAAACTCAATCTGCAACTCGCGCAGCGCCGTCTTGGCGGTCTCAACTCCAATGGCGGTTCACAGAGTATAGAGTCGCTGCTGGGCACGTTGCTCCCGCGCACCAACGATCAGGTGGATCGCTTGACGCGCCTGATTGATGACCTGCTGGACGTCTCACGTATCGCCACCGAAAAGCTGGCCCTGCGCCTGGAACCCTGCGACCTCACGGAGATTGTGAACCTCGTGGTCCGCGAGCAGCGACAACATAACCCAACCCGCGTCGTCTCGTTCGCAACGCCGCCGGAGGCGGTTCGCCTCTGCGCGGACCCTGACCGCATTGGGCAGGTCATCACGAACTACCTCACCAACGCGCTCAAGTATTCGCCGGAGGAAACGGCCGTCGAGGTGCGCGTAGTCCACGACGACGCGGTGGCTCGTGTTGACGTGCGCGACTTCGGGCCGGGGCTTCTCGCGACGGAACATGCTCGCATCTGGGAGCGATTCTACCGAGCGCCGGAGATTGACGTGCAGGCGGGATCGGGCATCGGTTTGGGACTTGGCCTGTACATCTGCAAGAACATTATCGAGCGGCACGGCGGCGAGGTCGGCGTCGAGAGCGCGCCCGGCGCGGGATCGCGTTTCTGGTTCACCGTGCCACTGCTCAATGCGGATTCCCCATGCGGCGACGCTCCCGCCGCGCCATGACGCGCAGGTGCGCCGGACGCTGGGGATGCGTTACCGGCTCATCTCATCCTGCACCAGATCGAGCGCCAGCACGGTCGCCAGAATGAGCGCGTCGTCCTGCCCCGGCGCGATGTCCACGCCGTAGCTCGCGCTCAGGCTCACCCATGCCCGCGACACCGTGGCCACCGTCGCTCCTTGCCGATTGACGGTAAAATTGTGCTCGAAGAGGCTACCCGTCACCTCAAGATCGTCCGGACCTGGTATGTCAATCGTGAAGCGTTCGATGAACGGGCTGAATAGCTTCTTGCGCACCTCGGCCAGCTCCATCCCCGCGCGCGTAATCTCGAAGGTCGGCGTCAGCGCGATCATGTGTTGGCGAACGGTCGCAACTTCGTTGCCGGACATGTCGCGCATGACAAGCGTGTGATGCAGGCTGAAGATCTTCCCGTCCACGCGAAAGACCGGCTGGCCCGACTCATCAGTGATGGCGGAGTCTTCCGCCAGATGGAACAGTTTCTCGCGAATGACATAGCGCATGCTGGACCACTCCTCGCCGCCGGCGCGGCGCCCAGACGGTATCCCAGCCGTCGAGCGCGACGCGCGCGGTCCTTGTACCAGTACGAGGCTTTCCGTCCGCAGGTTCCAGACAGACCGCATGTCCGGTTGCTTGCGCCCGTCCATTCCGCCGGCCGCGACGACCATCCGGAAGGTTCGGCTACGGTGCGACGTTGATGACGCCCAGCGCCCCGGTGCTTGCGCCCGCGAACGAGTGAGTAACGAATGGGTACTGGCTTGGATCGGGTATGGTCAGCTCCACCACGCTCCCGCCGCCCGGAGGCACGGTGATGGTCTGGTCGCCGACGGTGTGATTCGACGGGTTGCCGTCCACGTACACGTCACTGAAAATTGCGCCGATGACGTGGAACGCGGAGAACTGTGATGGGCCCGCATTCAGAATGAAGAGGCGAATCTTGTGGTTGGCGTGCGCTTGCAAGGGTGAGTCCTTATACTGATTGACGTACCCGTTGAACACCACGTCGTCAGGCATCGCCTGCATCATCTTCGTCGCGTCGAGCGAATAGGTTCCGTCGGCCGCTTGCCGAGTATAGAACTCACTCTGCACCAGGACGTATTCCTGAGCGGGCGACCATCCGGCGGCAGGGTCAACGATAATGGCTCCGTACATCCCGTTCGCCATGTGGAACATTGCCGGCGATGTGCCACAATGATACATGAAGACGCCAGGATAGTTGGCCTTGAAGCTGAAGGAGAAGCTCTTGCCCGGCGCGACCGGTTGATAGTTGACGTTCCAGGGGGTTTGCGCCGCGTGGAAGTCAATCGAGTGCGGCATCTGATCTTCGTTCGTCAGCGTGAAATTGATGGTTTGTCCCTGTCGGACGCGTATGATTGGGCCGGGCACAGTCCCGTTGAAGGTCCATGCATGATACGCGACGTCTGGGGCGATGGAGATCAGCGCCTGTTTTGCGACCAGATGCACGCTCACCGTGTCCCCTTGCGCGGCAATCGGCGGTTGCGCATTGTAAGTTTGATGCGATGGAACAGAGCCGGGCGCGACACTCACCTTGGCTGCGTTTGACGCGCTCCCCCCAGTCGCCGCGCTCGTTTGCGTGACCACCCTCGTGTTGCCCATGAGCGCCACGATCAACGAAAGACACAGAAACGAGACGACGATGAGCGTGAGCAGCATGCTCAGCGCCGCCCCATCGCTTGGCTTCGGCCGCAACCAGATATTGCGTTTCTTGCCCATTGCCGACACTGACTCTGTGGTCTGATTGAGGTGTGTTTCGGCGCCAGCGAGCGCGACACTCGTCGCCGTCCCTATCTCACCGCCGCTCGAACCGTGCGCCTCCTGCTGGGTATGCATTG
>DATEGV010000074.1:0-3888 GCA_035279925.1 Ktedonobacterales bacterium
CTCCTGATCTCGCTCCGTGGATTCGCGCGTTGTCCCTAGAGTCCTAGCCGCGCGCGCAACTGCGCCAGATCCTCCGTCGCGATATGCGCGACGAGAGCCTGTAGTGTCTCCGTGCTGGCCCCTTGGATCGCCGCCGCCACGTCGTCGCCGACCGTCGTAAAGCGGCCCTCGAGCGCCTGTTGCGCCATGCGCACCGCCATTTTGCGCTCGCCGTCGGCCTTGCCCTCAGCCTTGCCCTCAGCCTTGCCCTCAGCCATACCCTCGGCCTTGCCTTCCTCGCGTCCCTTCTCAAAGAACGCGCGCGTGACACCTGACTCGTTGAGTAGTTCGTCAATCATGGGGTGGCTCCTGAGCGCTTCTAAGATCTTCCGAGGCGCGATACGCGCGCCGGCCAGACCGATGAGCAGACCGACGAGATCAGTTCGTTCCTCGTGGGGCAGTTGCGCGGCCAATAACTGCTGCGCAATCGCAACTGTTGAGTCAACTCCTATGCCCCGCATCAACGCAGCCAGCGGCCAGAGGGCGTAGCTCGCGGTCTCGGTCACGCGCTGATACGGGATGGTCCACAGCCGGACAACGTCGTAGCGGTAGCGAAGCGATTCGTAGCCGCTCCACGAGATCACGAACGGCGGCGACTGGATTCCCGAGTCATGACGAGCATACACCACGAGCGTGCGGACTGGAAGGCGCGCTTCCCGCCAGAGACGGATGCCATACTCCGCGACGCGCTCGCCCATCTCAGAATCCGCGCGCGTTTGCAACTCGATGTGCAACAGACCCGCCACACCGTCTTGATTCTCAACCTCCCACACCAAATCGGCATAGCGGGGAACAGCCGGCAACTGCGGCGAGCGTTCACCACGGTAGCTCAGTCCGGGCGCGACCAACGCCAGAAAGTCGTCGTGCGCGCGCGTCAGCAGCCACTTCAAATATTGATCGTAGTTGCGCGGCTCGCGCCCGCCGCCTGATGCGCCGGCCATCACCCCTCCCACCACGCCACGTCAACCCGCCGTCCTCTGGGAAGTCCGCTCACCCGCTGGCAACCGGCCATCACCGGCAATATGGGTGAGTCAAGCTAGCTGGCGGCGTCTTCCTCTTTCTCGCCCGTCAGCCACTCGTAGCCCTTCTTCTCGAGCTCCAGGGCGAACTCTGGGCCGCCGGTGTGGATGATGCGCCCCTTGTACATGACATGCACCACGGACGGGTTGATGTAGCTCAGGATGCGCGGATAGTGCGTAATGATGAGCACGCCCAGGTTGGGCCCACGTACGGCGTTCACGCCCTCGGAGACGATGCGCAGCGCGTCAATGTCCAGGCCGGAGTCGGTCTCGTCGAGGATGGCCATCGTCGGCTCGAGCATCGCCATCTGGAGGATCTCGGCGCGCTTCTTTTCGCCGCCGGAGAATCCCTCGTTGATGTAGCGGTTCACGAAGCTCGTGTCAACTTTGAGCAACTCCATCTTGGAGTTGAGGAGCTTGCGGAACTCGGCAGGTGGCATGCCCCGGCGCTTCGGCATCTGCCCGCTGGGAACCTCCGGCTTGTTGGGATCGTAGCCCTCGCGGCGCGCTTCGACGGCACGGCGCAGGAAGTTGCCCACAGTCACACCCGGCACGCTGGATGGGTACTGGAACGCCAGGAAGAGGCCGAGGCGAGCGCGTTTATCCGCCGAAAGCTCCAGGATGTTGAGGCCGTTGAAGCGAATCTCACCCTGTGTCACGACATACTTGGGGTGGCCCATGATGACGTTCGCGAGGGTGCTCTTGCCGGAGCCGTTCGGTCCCATCAGCGCATGGGTTTCGCCCTGGGTGACGTTCAGGTCCACACCTTTGAGGATCTCTTTGCCTTCGACGCTGGCGTGCAGGTCGCGGATGATAAGCTGCGACGGCGCGTGCTGGCCGTTCTGGGTCTCCATGTGAGACGGTTTGCCCTCCACGGGACGGTAGCGCCGGCGCTATCGGCCCACTCCATATCGTCCTGCCCGCTCTCAGGGTGGACAGAACTCGTATCTCTCGACTGTACGCCTAGCATTTGAGCGTAGTCGTCTATGACAGCTGGCGCTCGGCCCGCCGTGCGCGCGGCGTTAGTGTGACGAACTGGCCGGCGCCGCTAATCGGCCGGTTGGCTTCGACCAGGTCCGCCAACGTCATCGAATCCAGCGCGTTGGAGATGGCGTCGCGCACGCGGCCCCAGAGCACCTTCGTCGAGCAACCATCCAATCGGTCGCAGATAACGGGCATAGCGCCCTCGGTCGCGCAGATCATCGGTGCGATCTGACCCTCCAGGGCGCGGACGATCTCGCCCATACGCACCTGTTCGGGCGGGCGAGCGAGGCGATAGCCGCCATGCGCGCCACGGGTGGACTCGACGAGACGCTGCTCGCGCAGACATTTGACCAGTTGTTCGAGGTACTGGATCTTGGCGTCCAGCCCCTCGGCCTGGCTGATCTCCGTCAACGAGCGCGCATTCCCGCCGTAATGCCGGGCCAGATCCACCATGAGGCGCACACCATATTCGCCTCGGGTGGAAACACGCAACATCGCCGGCCTCCTCGCCTATTCCGAGTAATCAAGTCGGATATAAGTATAACATCGGGCGCGGCGACGGGTCAAGGAACGCTCTGCGTCGCCGGCTGGGCCGCCTGGTGGGTGGGGCGCAGGGCGAGTAACGCCGCCCTCATGCCTTTTCCCTCGATGAACACGGCCGCTGCCATGGACGAAGCGAGCGCCAGCGCCGCGCCGATCAGCATCGCGACTCGGAACCCCGCCACGAACGAGAGCGCGACCGCGTGCTGGATCGCGGCCTGGGTGGCGGGCGCCGTTCCGGCTGGGGCGTGTGCCGCCGCGAGCCGCGTGCGCTGCGCCGCGAGCGCATGGTTGAGCGCGGGCGACAGATGCAACGCGGCGATGTGCGCGTCGAAGGCGTGACTAAAGACGGCCACGACGACGAGGTTCATCACCGCGATGGCCAGCAATCCCGCCGTGCGCGATGCCGCGTTGTTGACGCCCGAAGCCACCCCGGAGCGTTCCTGTCCGAGCGCGCTCATCACAGACGTGGTCAGCGGCGCGATCACAAGCGCCATGCCCAGGCTGAGCGCGATGATCGCCGGAAAGTAGGTGAGCCAGTAGCTGCCGCCGATGCTTGGCACGGCGAAGAGCGCGAACCCGCACGCCGCGATCGCTGGGCCAACGACCAACGGCAGCTTCGCGCCGACGCGCGGCACGAGGCCCCCAGCCCACCGAGACAGCGCGAAGATCATCACGGTCATTGGCAACAGCGCGGCGCCCCCCTGCGCGGCGGAGTAACCCTGCGCCTGTTGCAGGTTGAACGGCAGGAAGTAGAGCGCGCCGCCAAGTGCGCCGTAGAGCAAGAGCGTAAGGAGGTTCGCGCCGGTGAACATACGTGAGCGGAAGATGGAGAGCGGAATCATTGGTCGGCGCCCAGCTCGTTCTGCGCGCGCCTCGTACACGACGAAGGCCGCCAGCGCGACCACTCCAATCGCCATCGCGCCGAGCACCAACGGCGAGCCGAGTCCCAGCGCGCTCCACTCCACCAATCCGAAGACGAGCGCGCCCAATCCAAACGTCGCCAACCCCGCGCCTTCAAGGTCCAGATGACCCGCATGCGCGTCCGCGCCGAAGCTCTCGCGGACGAAGCGGAACGTCACCACGAGCGTGACCAGCGCGAGAGGGGCGTTGAGGAAGAAGACGAGCCGCCAGGACGCCGCCTGCACAAGCCAACCGCCGATAACGGGGCCAAGCGCGGCGGTGACGGTGGTAAACGCCGACCACGTGCCGATGGCCGCGCCACGACGATCCTCGCCAAAGGAGGCGCCGATGATGGCGAGGCTCCCAGGGACCAGTAACGCGCCGCCGATCCCCTGCGCCGCAC
>DATEGV010000075.1:0-2911 GCA_035279925.1 Ktedonobacterales bacterium
GGATGAGGACACCACCAGGGGCCGGGGGATGAGGACACCACCAGGGGCCGGGGGATGAGGACACCTCGTCCCTTGTCCGACTCCTCTCCTACCGCACATTGCCAGGAGCGACGCGGCGGGACTATACTGGCCTGCGTACACAGCCAGCGCGCCCAGAGCGGATGGTCAGTGTACATCGCTGCGCCCACCTGCCACTACGCCCCTGACTCCCCACTCCTGTGGGATACGCTGGCGCTCGCTTCTGGCTCCCCCTCTCCCCGTGGGAGAGGTGGTCAGGGGGTGAGGTCAGGAGCCGGCGCGAGAGCGCAGCGGAGGGGCTGGGGGTTAGGTTCTGCGAAAATACCGCGGAAGGACGAGTCGTGCGAGAGACATTCCCTGAGGGGGTCGCGTCGGTGGCGGGCGGACCTACTACACCGTCATCGCGAGCCGGCGCCACACGCTCACTCTGGCCGGCGCTGGCGCGCGTGGGCGTCACCCGGCGAACCGTCCGCTTGGCCCTGCTCGTCTTCATCATCTCCCGCCTCGCCTTCGTCCTGCTGACCCTCGTCGTGCTCCGGCTGTATCACACCACCGGCGGCCCGGGGAACTTCGTGGACGCCTGGGCGCGCTTCGACGCCACCTACTACGCCCGGCTGGCGCGCGACGGCTACCAGGGCGGCCATCTCCTCTATCGCACGGCGTTCTTCCCACTACAGGTGATCTTCACCGCGCTGCTGGCGCCCCTGGCCGGCGGCAACACCTATCTCTCCGCGATCTTCGTCGCCAACATCAGCTTCTTCGTCGCGCTCCTCGGGTTGGCGTCCCTCGCCCTGGACGACGCGGACGAGCCGGCGGCCCTGCGCGCGATGCTGTATGTCACGGTATTCCCGACGGCGCTCTTCCTCTTCGCGGGATACGCGGAGTCGCTCTTCCTCGCGACGGCGATCTGGTGCGTCGTCTGCTGCCGGCGCGGACTCTGGTGGCAGGCGGGCGCGCTGGGCCTGCTGGCGGCGGCGACCCGGCAGATGGGCCTGTTCCTCGTCCTGCCCTTCGCGTATGAGTATGCCAAGCAGGCGGGATGGAGCGTGCGGCGGCTGCGTGCGGACGCGCTGGCCGTCCTACTGATTCCCTGCGGGCTGCTGCTCTTCATGTTCTGGCTCTGGCGCGCCGCCGGCGATCCGCTCGCGTTCAGCCACGCGGAGGCGCACTGGCAGCACACGCTGATGGCCCCGTGGGAGACGTTCCGCCTGGCCGCGCGCGAGTGGCTCTCACCGGATCGCATCTTCGCCTTCCGCGACGCGGTGGATATCCTGGGGCTGGCGGTGATCGCGGCGGCGCTGATCTTCGGCCTGCGCGGACGGCGCCCCATCCGGCTGGGAGAGTGGGGGTACGCGGCGGCGGGCTGGCTGCTGGTGGTGATCTACCCAACCATCGGCTGGATCTTGCAGTCGGACGCGCGCTACATGCTGATCGAGTTCCCCTGCTTCCTCTGGATCGCGCGCCAGCCCTGGCCGCGCTGGGTCCACGTCGCGCTGCTGGCGCTCTCCACGGCGCTGCTCCTCGCCATGACGCAATACTTCTTGCGCGGGAAGGTGATCATCTAGCAAAGCGAAACCGCCCGGCGCGAGACGTGCGCCGAGCGGCTCGAAGCGAAAATGGCAGCGATGAAACCGGATCAGTCCAGATAATCCTTCAGCCGGCGACTGCGGCTGGGATGGCGCAGCTTGCGGAGCGCCTTCGCCTCGATCTGGCGGATACGCTCGCGGGTCACCTTGAACTCTTTGCCCACCTCTTCCAGGGTCCGGCTGCGGCCGTCATCCAGCCCGAAACGCAGGCGCAAGACCTCTTGTTCGCGCTGAGTCAGGCCGTTGAGCGCGTCCTTCACCTGCTCCTTGAGGATCTGGTGACTGGCCGCCTCCGCCGGAGCCAGGGCAGTGTGGTCCTCGATAAAGTCGCCCAGGTGGCTGTCGTCCTCCTCGCCGATCGGCGTCTCCAGACTCACCGGCTCCTGGCTCACCTTCATGATCTCGCGCACCTTCTCCGCCGTGATCTGCATCTCGATGCCGATCTCCTCGGCGGTCGGCTCGCGGCCCATCTCCTGGAGCAGCCGGCGGCTCGTGCGAATCAGCCGGTTGATCGTCTCCACCATATGCACAGGAATGCGAATCGTGCGCGCCTGATCCGCGATGGCGCGAGTGATCGCCTGGCGAATCCACCACGTCGCGTACGTCGAGAACTTGAAGCCCTTGGTGTAGTCAAACTTTTCGACGGCGCGAATGAGGCCGATGTTGCCTTCCTGGATCAGATCCAGCAGGCTCATGCCGCGCCCGATATACTTCTTCGCCACACTGACGACCAGGCGCAGATTCGCCTCCGTGAGCCGACGCTGCCCCTCCTCACCGGCGATGATCACGCGGATGTTCTGTTGAGCCAGCGGCTTCAGGCGCTCCTGCTTGCCACGGTCCATACGCTTGGCGAGCGTCACCTCATCCTCAGCAGAGAGCAAGGGAACGCGCCCGATCTCGCGCAGATACATGCGCACGGGGTCGTCCAGGCCGCTTTCAAGCTCGGCGGAGAGCGCGGAGGAGAAGCTTTCGCGCAGTTCCTCCCATTTACGGGGACCGGTTGGTTCAGCCTCCTCCGGCTCGGCGTCCGGCCAGGGGCGCCTGGACGGATCCAGCGTATCGAGTGCCATAGGCTCATCCTCTATCTTGAACACCTCGTCGGGCGGGTCTTCGTCGCACTCGGTCGCGTCGAAATCCCGGCGCTCGACGGCTGGGGCACTGAACACCCCCGGCAGGAGAGCGAGACGCTCGCCGAAACCGGCAGTGTTTGCATCGTGGGCTCCGCCTACCGACAGGACACGCCGCGAGTCACTCGCGACGGCGGTCGCCGGCCGGCTGGCAAGCAGCCGGAACGCGGGTCGTTCGAC
>DATEGV010000076.1:0-3155 GCA_035279925.1 Ktedonobacterales bacterium
GTCGCGGCGGCGCTCGTGCTGGCCATTATGATTATGCCGACGATCGCGACGGTCTCGGTGGACGCGCTGGCGGCCCTGCCGGGCGGACTGCGCGAGGCGAGTCTCGCGCTGGGCGCGACGCGCTGGCAGACGATTCGCAAAACGTTGTTGCCCGCCGCGACTCCCGGCGTGTTGACCGGCGTAATTCTCGGCATCGGCCGCGCCGTCGGCGAGACGCTCGCCGTCTCGTTCGTGATCGGCTCCAACGCGAGCCGGTTCCCGCTCTCCTTCAACGGCCTATTCCCCTACCTGCATCTGTATCCGACCAGCACGCTCACCGTGCAGATGCTACTGGACTTTGGTGAAGTCACCCCCGGCACGTTGAGCTTCGACGCCTTGTGGACGCTCGCTTTCTTTCTCCTCATCATCGCCTTCGCGCTGGTCTTGGCGAGCCGCTGGGTGGCCTCGCACAGTGTTTACAGTGAAAAGCAACCGCGGCCGCCGGGGCGACGCCGCTTCTGGGAGCGTAACGTCGTGGATGTCGCGGAATCGAGGAGGGTGGCGGGATGACCTCTATCGCTGAACGCAGACCGCTGGCGCAGCCGCCCGCGCGCGATATACGCGCCGCCCGCCGCGCGCGCGCACGACTGGTAGACCGCGCCATGACGGGCGTGCTATGGACGCTGGTCGGGGCGGTGGTCACGCTGCTGCTGTACTTCATTCTCTACACGATCTTCAAAGGGCTGCATGTCCTTAGTTGGAAGTTCATCACGCAGGCCAACGTGACCGGCGACTTCGTCGGCCCGGAGGTGTTCAACACCTTCTACATCCTGATCTTCGCGCTCTTGCTCTGCATTCCCGTCGGCATCGGCGGCGCGGTCTACCTCACCGAGTATGCCCGCCAGGGCGCGTTCACGCGTATCCTGCGCCTGGCCGTCGAGACTCTGGCCGGCGTGCCGTCGCTGGTGCTCGGCTTCTTCGGCTATCTCGTGCTCGTGACGGCGTTCGGCTCAGGCCATCGCTTCGGGTATTCTCGGCTCGCGGGAGCTATCACGCTGGCGATCCTCAACCTACCGCTCATCGTCCAGGTGAGCGAGGACGCGCTGCGCAGTGTCTCACAAGATCTGAAAGAGGCCAGCGTCGCCCTCGGCGCGACCAAATCGCAGACGATCTTTCGGGTGCTCATCCCAAGCTCGCTGCCCCGCTTCACGACCGGCGTGATACTCACCGCCGGCAAGATGATCGGCGAGACGGCGGCGCTGATCTTCACCGCCGGCATCAGCGGCTCCGTGAACGGTTGGTTCAGTCTCGATCCGCGCCTGCCCGGCGACACGCTCACCGTGCATCTCTACACCTTGCAGGCCGAGGGCATCACGCCGAACGCGCGCGCGGTGGAGGCGGGTACGGCGACCCTGTTGATTCTGTTCCTGCTGCTCTTCAATCTGGGCTTCCGTTCGCTCTCAGGCCTGCTCTCCAGGCGACTCGCCGGCAAACGGTGACCGGCGTGGGGCCGCGTAGTCATTCAAGTTGAAAGTAGAGATCCAATGGCATCCAGCACATCAAATACCGCGCGCGAGGAAGCGATCCTGCGGTCAGATATCCCCGTCGGCGGGCATATCGCCGCAATCACCGGTCCCGCGAAGATGACGATACATGATCTAAACGTCTACTATGGCGAGAGCCAGGCCATCAAGAACGTCAGCATTGACCTGCCTGAGCGGCAGGTGACCGCCTTGATGGGACCGTCGGGCTGCGGCAAGTCCACCTTCCTGCGCGCCCTCAACCGCATGCACGACCTGACACCCGCCGCCAAGGTCACAGGTGTCGTGCGCCTGGATGGCGAAGATGTCTATAGCTCGAGTGTGGACGTTGTGCGTCTGCGCCAGCGTGTCGGCATGGTCTTCCAGCGACCGAATCCCTTTCCCAAGTCCATCTTCGAGAACGTGGCGTACGGGTTGCGGGTGCAGGGCGGCTACAGCCAGAACGAGATCAAGGAGATCGTCGAGCGCAGCCTGCATGACGCGGCGATCTGGGATGAGGTCAAGGATCGTTTGCAGCAGAGCGCGCTCAGCCTCTCCGGCGGCCAGCAGCAGCGCCTCTGCATCGCGCGGGCGCTGGCGGTCGAGCCGGAGATGATTCTGATGGACGAGCCGGCGTCCGCGCTGGATCCCATCGCCACGCTCAAGATCGAGGAGCTGATTGATCAACTGAAAGAGCGGTATTCCATCGCCATCGTCACGCATAACTTGCAGCAGGCGGGGCGTGTCTCGCAGTATACGGGCTTCTTCCTGACCGGCAACATGATCGAATTCGCGCCAACCACACAGATCTTCTCGCGGCCACAGGACAAGCGCACAGAAGACTTCATTACCGGACGGTTCGGATAGCCGGAGACGGCGTCGCCAGCGAGACGGGAGCCGCCCGCAAGGGCGAGGCCGCGCCAGCGAAAGGGAAGCACGGTGACACGAGACGCATTTCACCAGGAGCTGCGGGAGATCGAGGAATCGGTCATCCAGATGGCGAATCTGGTCGAGGACGAGATTGCGCGCGCAATGCAGGCGCTGAGCCGGCGCGACTCGCTGCTGGCCAGCAACGTCGTGACCAGCGACGCCGCCGTCAACGAGATGCAGCGTGGCATTCGCAATCGGTGCATCAGCGTCATGGCGCGCCAGGCCCCCGTCGCGCGTGATCTGCGCGAATTGACGACGGTTGAGCTCGTCATCAATGAACTCGAACGCATGGGCGACCACGCCGTCGGCATCGCTCAGCAGTCGCTACGTCTGCGCGATTATGAAACACTGCCCCCCACGATGGGTCAGTTGCTCGAACTTGCCAAACTGGTGCGCGATCAAGTGCGCCGGGGCATCCAGGCGTTCGTAGATGTGAACGTGCAGGGCGCGCGAGATGTCTGCGCGCGGGACGACGAGGTTGATCTGCTCTATCGCGCGATCTTCGCGGAGCTGCTGCGGAGCATGACCGCGGACGCGACCCTCGTGCCCACCGCCACCAGCCTGCTCTTCGTCGCGCACGACCTGGAGCGCATCGGCGACCGTGTCACCAACATCGGCGAAGATGTCGTCTATATGGTGACCGGCGAGATCGAGGAGCTCAACTGACGCGGGCTGATCCTAGAGTGAGGGGTGAACGCCCGACGCGGAGAGGGTTGCTCGCGGCTC
>DATEGV010000077.1:0-14471 GCA_035279925.1 Ktedonobacterales bacterium
CATCTCCTTGGTGTGAACGTGACCTCGCCCCTGGCCGTACAGAATCTAACCCTAGCCCCCGCTGAGGCTCTGGCGCCGGCTCCTGACCCCACCCCCTGTCCCCCTCCCCCATAGGGAGAGGGGGAACCCGACCCGCGAAGCGCCGTCGTGCCCCGCGAGGAGAGGGGGAGACAGAGCTGCGGCGGGAGGGCAGCCACCCCAAACGCATCCATAGTATACAGGATGAGGGCCGGCCTGTCGCGTGTCTATCCGGGGCCAATCATCTCCGCGACGATCTTACCGGAGCTGAGCACGCCGGGAACGCCCGCGCCGGGGTGTGTGCCCGCGCCGACGAGGTAGAGATTGGGGATGTCCTCACTGCGGTTGTGGGGCCGGAACCAGGCGGATTGCGTCAGCGTCGGCTCGACGGAGAAGGCGCTGCCCAGGTAGCTGTTGAGCGTGTCGCGGAAGTGGCGCGGGTCAATCACGCGCTCGGTCACGATATGGCGCGAGAGGTCGGGCAGGTAGCGTTCTTCGAGGTAGCGGATGATGGCGTCGCGATACGGTTTCGCCGCTGTCTCCCAGTCCACGTCGCCCGCCAGATGCGGGACGGGAGCGAGCGCATACCAGCAATCGCAGCCGGCCGGCGCGAGCGAGGGGTCTGTCGCCGTGGGCCGGTGAAGGTAGAGCGAGAAGTCGCTGGCCAGGCGCTTCTTGACGAAGATGTCGTCGAGCAGACCTTTGTAACGCGGGCCCATCAGGATTTCATGGTGCGCGATCTGCTCGTACTGCCGGTCCGTGCCGAAGTAGATGACAAAGAGCGACATGGAGTAGCGTTTGCGCGTGATCGCGCGGTCGGTGTTCTTGCGTCGGTAGGCCGGCTTGACGAGGTTCAGGTAGGTGTAGGCGACGTCGGCGTTGCTGACCACGATATCGGCGGGGAGCAAGTCGCCGCCCGACAGCCGCACGCCCGCCGCGACACGCCGGCGCTCGTCAACGACGATCTCGCTCGCCTCCGTGTTCAGTCGCAGCGTCCCACCGATGTCCTGGAACACGCGCGCCAGCCCCCTCACCAGCGCGCCGGTCCCGCCCATCGCGAACCAGATACCGCCCTTCTGCTCCAGCGGATGAATGAGGGTGTAGATGGCCGACGCCTGATAGGGATTGCCGCCGATCAGGAGCGGGTGGAAGCTGAAGACCTGGCGCAGACGCTCGTCCTTGATGTAGCGCCCGACGAATCCGGCCACCGAACGGTACGCTTGCAGCCGCACGAGATCAGGCGCGACGCGGAGCATGTCGCCGGCATGGGTGAACGGCTCGTCTATCAGCGCCAAGCCTGCGTCCATGATTTTGCCGGCCTCGCGGGCGTAGCGCTCGTACCCGGCCACGTCGTCGGGATTGAAGGCGCGTATCTGTTCGATCACCTGCTGGCGGTCGCCGGTGTAGCGGAAGACAGAGCCATCCTCGAAGCGAATGTTATAGAAGGTGTCGAGCGGGACGAGCGGGACGTAGTCCTCGCTGCGCTTGCCGCAGACGGTGAAGAGGTCGTGGATCATCCACGGAGCCGTGAGGATGGTGGGGCCGCCGTCGAAGGTGAAGCCGTCCTGCTCGTAGACGTAGGCGCGGCCACCCGGCTTGTCGCGCTTCTCGACGAGCGTGACCTCGTGCCCCCACGCGCGCAGCCGAATCGCGGCGGCCAGCCCGCCGAAACCACTGCCGATGACGACGATACGCGCCACAAGGTACCTCTATTCTGTGCGGGACTGGCAGCACCTAACCCCCAGCGCCGGGGCTGCCTCATCCCCCAGCCCCTTCCCCCTGCGGAGGGAAGGGGAGCCGGATGCGCGGCGGTCCGGCTGCGGGTTTCCCCTCGGCGCCGGCTTCTGACCTCACCCCCCAGCCCCCTCTCCCACAGGAGAGGGGGAGCCAGGGTTACGGCCTGCGGGTCCGGTTCCCGTCTCCGCGTCGGTATCCTCATCCCCCGCCCCGCCACGCTCTGGCGCCGGCTCCGCAAGCCTATGGCTTGCTTCTCAGCCCTGACGGGCCTCGCGCCGTCGTGCCTCCTCGCGAGGGGAAGGGGGAGCCAGCGACGCGGCGGTCCGACCTGGGTTCCCCCTCTCCTGTGGCTGCCTCATCCCCCCAACCCCCTTCCCCCTGCGGAGGGAAGGGGGAGCCGGAGAAGCGGCGGTCCGACCTGGGTTCCCCCTCTCCGGTGGGAGAGGGGTGGCGCGCAGCGCCGGGGTGAGGTTCCTCCGGTTCCCCTTCGCCCCGCGGGGGTTAGGGGGGTGAGGACACGCCCTTAGAAATGTACACCCGCCGCCGCGCGTATGGATGAGCCCACCGGCGAACGCTTGCGGGGATTGTAGCGCGCTGGCGCGTGCTCCAAGCAACACGAAACCCCCTTCCCAGCGAACCAGGAAGGGGGATAGGATGACGCGCCGGGTGAAGCGACGGCGTTAGCGACCGGCGGAGGGCCGCTCATCCAGCGACGACGTGAGGCCGGGCGGCATCAGCGTGTCGGTCCCCTCCGACTCCTCAGCCACCTCGCGCTCGACCTGTGGGTACATCACCGGCGGCGGGGGAGTCCTCTCCGCGCCATCCGACTCCTCCGACGCCTCGGCGATTTCAGCATCGGTCCTGGGCAGCGGAGGTAGCAGCGCCATGCGAACCACCTCGTCCATGGATTCGACGGGGGTGAAGGTCATCTCAGCGCGAATCTTGGGCGGAATCTCCGTCAGATCCTTGCTGTTCTCCTCTGGGATGAGCAGGTGGCGGATGCCGACGCGGTGCGCCGCCAGCGCCTTGTCTTTCAAGCCGCCAATCGCCAGCACACGACCGCGCAGGGTGATTTCACCCGTCATCGCGAGATCGCTGCGCACAGGGCGGCGGGTGAGCGCGGAGATGACGGCGGTCGCCATCGTGATGCCCGCGGAGGGACCGTCCTTCGGGATCGCGCCCTCCGGCAGATGGATATGGATGTCCAGGTTGTCGGCGAATCCATGCGGCAGCTCCAGCTCGCGCGCCCGCGACCGAATGTAGGAGAGCGCGGCCCGCGCCGACTCCTGCATCACGTCGCCGAGTTGGCCCGTCACCATTAGGCCGCCCTTGCCTGGCATCGTCACCACCTCGACGGGCAGCAGCGTGCCACCGTGTTCGGTCCAGGCCAGGCCCGTCGCCACGCCAACCTGCCCTCGCTCCTGCGCGCGGTCCGGCGAGAAGCGCGGGACGCCAAGGAACCCCTCGACGTTTTTGTCGGTGAGGCGGATGCGGCTGTCGGGCTTCTGCACGATGCGCAGCGCCGCCTTACGACAGACCGTGGCAAGCTGGCGTTCCAGGCTGCGGACGCCGGCCTCGCGGGTGTAGTGCGAGATGACGTAGCGCATCGCGGTCTCCGGCACCTGCACCTGCGAGCGCGAGAGACCGTGCTCGTTGAGCACCTTCGGCAGCACAAAGTTGCGGCCGATGGCGATCTTCTCTTCCTCGGTGTAGCCGGGCAGCGTCACGATATCCATGCGGTCGGCCAGCGGCCGTGGAATCTGATAGCGGTTGTTGCCCGTGCAGATGAAGAAGACTTCGCTGAGGTCGTAGGGAACCTCAAGGTAGTGGTCGGTGAATGTGTTGTTCTGGCTGGGATCGAGCACCTCCAGCAGGGCGGCCGATGGGTCGCCGCGATAGTCGGAGGAGAGCTTGTCAATCTCGTCCAGCAGGAAGACCGGATTGCTCACGCCGGCGGTACGCATCGCCTGGATGATGCGCCCAGGCAGCGCGCCGACGTAGGTGCGCCGGTGGCCGCGGATCTCCGCTTCGTCGTGGACGCCGCCCAGCGAGATGCGCACGAACTTGCGGCCGAGCGCGCGAGCCACGGACTGGCCGAGGGAGGTCTTGCCGACGCCCGGAGGGCCAATCAGGCAGAGGATCGGGCCTTTGTGCGCGTTGCCGCTGGCGGGCGCTGGCGTGTCGCGGATGACGGCGGCCTGGCGCTGCGCCTGTAGGACGCGCAACTGGCGCACGGCCAGGAACTCGATGATGCGCTCCTTGACCTTCTCCAGCCCATAGTGATCTTCGTCAAGCACCTTCTGCGCGAACTTCATGTCCAGCCGGTCCTCGGTCCGCTCGTGCCAGGGCAGCGCGAGGATCCAGTCAATGTAGTTGCGCAGCACGACAAGCTCGGCCGAATGGGTGGGCATCCGCTCCAGCCGGTCCAGCTCTTTATTCACCTTCGTGGCGACCTCGCCGGAGAGGCCCTTCTGCGTGACCTTCTCGCGCAGCTCGGCGATCTCAGACGCCTGGTCGTGGCCCAGTTCTTCCTGGATGGCGCGCAGTTGCTCCTTGAGATAATACTCGCGCTGGTTCTTATCCACCTGCTGGCGCACGCGCTGGCGAATCTTGTTCTCAAGCTCCAGAATCTCGATCTCGTTGCCCAGGCTGACGCAGAGCTTCTCCAGACGGGCGACCGGGTCCAGCGTCTCCAACAACTCTTGCTGCTGGGAGTATTCCGTGATGATATGCACGGCGAGCGCGTCGGCGAGGGGGCCGGGCTGGTGAATCTGCGAGACGGACGCCACATCGTCGGCGTTGAAGCGCCGGCTGAGGTGCGTAAACCGCTCGAAGAGGTGATGCGCGTGGCGCACCATCGCCTCGGCCTGCTGTTTGTCTTCGATCTCCGGCTCCAGCGTCTGGGTGTAGGCCACGCGCAGGAACGGGTCCTGCTGCACCCAGTCGTCAATGTGGATGCGCGCGACGCCCTCGACCATGACCTGCACGGTGTTGTCGTTCTGGACCTCATGCGTCTTCATCTCGACGAGCGTGCCGATCTCGAAGACATCGCCGGGTCCGGGCGATTCGGTGTCGGATTGGCGCTGCGCGGAGGCGACGAAGCGCTTCTCATGGCGCTGCACGTACTCGATCGCTTCAATGGACTTGGGTCGCCCAATATTCAAGGTCACGCGGGCCCCAGGGAAGATCACGGTGTCTTTCAGAGGGACGAGGGGATGGCTCGCGGCGGTCACGGCTCCTTCCTGTTCGGGCGCGGGGCCGCCGGTGTGTTCCTCCTCTTCTGGCGTGTGGCTCACAGGTATATCCATACAGTTGTGTTTCCTCGCTAGTATCGGCGCCATCGGACGCCTGCCATCTGGCTGCGTCCGCTGGTGACCGCCTGCCCGTACCCGCATTACTGCCAGGGACGCGCGTGGCGGGTTTCCGTAACACGCATGGCGCAAGTGGCCTGGGCGGTGGGGTGTGGCGAAAATAGACAACGACCGGGGGGTGAATCCGCTGTCTCAAGCCGGTGTGTCACTGCGCACACCGCCACCCTCCGGTCGTCGTGCTCGGGCCGCTGTGGGACTATGCGGACTCATCCTCCAGCTCGACACCACGCGCCTCCGCGCGGGTCACCAATTGGGCGGACTTGCGACGGTCTATCGTGTCGCCGTCAATGACCACCTTTTTGACGTCCGCGCGCGACGGGATCTCGAACATGACATCGAGGAGGACTTCCTCAATAATCGTACGCAAGCCACGGGCCCCCGTCTTCTGTTTCAGGGCATTATCGGCGGCGGCTTCCAGGGCGTCCTGGGTGAAGACAAGCTCCGCGCGGTCGAGATGCAGCAGCTTCTGATACTGCTTGATGATCGCGTTCTTCGGCTCCGTCAGAATGCGGATCAGGGCGTCGCGATCCAGGTTATCCAGGGAGACGTTGACGGGCAGGCGGCCAACGAACTCCGGGATGAGGCCGAACTTGAGGAGGTCGTCGGGGATCAGTTGCGCGAGCGCCGAATTCGCCATTTCGGGGGTCTCGTCCACGGCGCGGAAGCCCATCGTCTTGTTGCTGCCCAGCCGCTGCTCGACGATCTTATCGAGTCCTTCGAAGGCCCCGCCGCAGATAAAGAGGATGTTCTGCGTGTTGATCTGGATGAAGTCCTGGTGGGGATGCTTGCGGCCTCCCTGTGGCGGCACGTTGGCGACGGTGCCCTCGATGATCTTGAGGAGCGCCTGCTGCACGCCCTCGCCGGAGACATCGCGAGTAATCGAGGGGTTGTCGGCTTTGCGGGCGATCTTGTCTATCTCGTCAATGTAGACGATGCCGCGCTCGGCGCGGGCTACGTCGAAGTCGGCCATCTGGATCAGGCGCAGCAGGATGTTCTCGACATCCTCGCCAACATAGCCGGCTTCGGTCAGCGCGGTGGCGTCGGCGATGCAGAACGGCACGTCGAGCACCTTGGCGAGGGTCTGCGCCAGGAGGGTCTTGCCGCAGCCGGTGGGGCCGATCAAGAGGATGTTGCTCTTGCCAAGCTCCACGTCGTCAATCTGCATGCCGGAGTTGATGCGTTTGTAGTGATTGTAAACAGCCACGGAGAGCGTTTTCTTGGCGCGGTCCTGGCCAATGACATACTGGTTCAACTGATCATAGATTTTGCGTGGCGTGGGAATCTTGCCGGCCGCGACACGAGGCTTCGAGGTCGTCTGTTCTTCCTCGATGATCTCCCGGCACAGGTCAACACACTCATCGCAAATATAGACACCACCAGGCCCAGCGATGAGACGCTGCACCTGTTCCTGGGTCTTGCTGCAGAAGGAGCAGCGATATGTCATGCGTGTCCCCTTCGTAGTTGCCACGTTGTTCCCTTTCTCCGGCCCGGTACCTATTGACTGCGCGATCGAGAAAGGAGGGCCGATGTGACGTGTGTCAGAACGAGGCGCGTCCGCTGGCCTGAGCCACCGCGCGCAACCCTACAACACTCCGTTCGTCGAGCCGGATGGCCCTCACGGACGCGCTACGCGAACAGTCTCTTCCTACAGACTTCCATACTTTAAGAGTGAATGTCAACAAAGAACGCGCAAGTCCTGGTAGAAGGAAGTGGCGCGCGGGCGCACGCCGAAACCGGTGAAATTGCGCCCGCTCCCCCTCCTTTTTGCCTGTGCTGTGACGCCCGCTAGATGTCTGTTTCGCTGGGGGTGGACGCAGCCGCCCCTGGCTCAGTGATCGCCGCCTCCGAGGAGACGTCTTCGGTGGCCGCTTCGTCAGCCGCTTCGGCCGCGGCGCTGGCCCCCGCCTCGACATTCTCCGCGGGCGCGGCGTTCTCCGCGGAGTCAGTCTCAGTCGCGGTGTCCGTCGGCTTGGGATGGTCCGTGGTGGCGAACTCTTGCAGGAGCTCGATCACCTTGTCACGCCGCATGCTGTTGGCGATGTTGGCGCGCTGGCCCCGCGAAAGCTGGTTCAGCTTCATTTTGCGGCCACCCATCGCGCCCAGCACGTCCAGCCAGCCGCCGACCTCGGCGTCGGTCACTTCGATCTGCTCGGCGTCGGCGATGGCGTTCAGCACGAGGTCGCGCTTGGCGCGCTCCCGCGCATCCGGCTCCATCTCCTCGCGCACCTGCTCTTCGGTCTTCTGCGTCATGACGAGGTACTGCTCGAAGGACATGCGGCTCTGTTCCAGCATGCGGCGCAGCTCGCCGACCATCGCGTCCAACTCGTCCTCGACGAGGACCGGAGCCACCTGAACCGTCGCCTGTTCCACCGCCTGCTTGACGGTCTCCTCGCGGATCGTGCGCCGCGCCTCGCTCTGCTTCTGCCGCTCAAGCTGCTCGCGGATACCGGTACGCAGGCCCTCCACCGTCTCGTAGTCGCCGGCGGACTTGGCGAGCTCGTCGTCAATCTCGGGCAGCTCGCGAAACTTGACGGCCTTGAGGGTTACGTCGAAGGCGGCTTCTTTGCCGGCGAGGTCGGGGTTGGTGTAGTCCTCGGCGATGGTGGTGGTAAACTGCTTGCTCTCGCCTTCGGCCATGCCGACGATCTGTTCGTCCATGCCCTTGAAGATGCCTTCGCGGTCGTCGGCGAGGGTGAACTCGTTGTCATGCAGGTCGCTGATATCGCGGTCGCCGGCGGTGAGCTTGAGGTCCATCGTGACCTGATCGCCGATCCGCGCGGGGCGCTCGGCGGGCAGCCACATGGCGTTGTTGTCGCGGATCTGCTCGACGACCTTCTGGACATCTTCGTCGCTGACGGCGGTGTCGGGCTGTTCGACACGGATGGCTTTGTAGTCGCCAAGCTCGACGGGGGCGAGAACGGGAACGCGGGCGGTGAAGCTGTAGGGCTTGCCCATCTCGATCTCGGGGTGGTCAATCGTGGGCTGCGCCAGGGGCGTGAGTTTGTTGTCACGCACGGCGTCGCGGTAGCTGGTTTCGATGAGGTCGTCCAGGCCCTCATGGTAGATGGCTTCTTTGCCCACGACGCGCTCGAGCATGGTGCGCGGGGCGTGTCCCTTGCGAAAGCCGGGAACGTTGTATTGCTGCACGAGCCGCTTATAGGCGCGGTCCGACGCTTTTTCGAGCTCGGACCATTCGAGCTCGACGTTGAGCACAGCCTCGCTTTCGGGCGTGCGTTCGACAGTGACCTTCAATGCTGTTCCTCCACAAGCCGCCGGGCGCCGATAGGCTGTCCCTGGCGTGGCCTTCGCCCTCGTCGCGGAGGCGCCAGGCAAACGCGGGTCGCCCACCTATTATAGCATCACGGATGCGAGGGTTCGCCCGCGCGACACGACGCGATGAACGCGGCTCCGGCGGGGCAGACGCGGCGACAAAGAACGCGCGGGCCAGGGATACAGTGATCCCGCCCGCGCCCAACACAGTTCTCGATATTCGTCGGCATCCCGCAATAGGGGCGCCATACGGTAGGCGCTGAGGGACTCGAACCCTCACGGCTTGCGCCACTGGATCCTAAGTCCAGCCTGTCTGCCAATTTCAGCAAGCGCCCGAATCTGTCACGCCGGTGGGTATGCCGGCGTACAGACTATTATACACTATGCGAGGCGGCGCTGGGTGGGGAGAGCGCATACCTACCCCCAGCCCCCGCTGCGCTCTAGCGTCAGCTGCACTCTGGCGCCAGCTGGGCAACGCCGGGCGTTGCTCCTCGCGGCTGTCCGCCGCAGTGGCGAGGCTGAAATTCCTCGCCTTGCCCTGTCTTATGCCGCATCAGTATATCCGGTTTCCCTGTAGTTGGTGGCGCGCTCTAATGGCCAGTGCTGTGAATACTCAGACCGTTGCGACGAGGACAAACTACTGCTATGGCCTTGACTGCAAGTCAACCCACATTGACGTGCACGCCAGGTTTAGGTAAGCTCACAATCAGTACAACCGCTTCACCATCGTGATTTCCACGGCGGCGTCTGATGCCACTCGATGAATGCGTGGAGGTATGTCTGTATGGTGGCGCCCGACGTGATCCATTCATCTGTCGCTGCCTACTTCGCGGCGACCAATTCTCTTGACGTTGAAGCATACGTCAACGGGTTTGCGCCAGATGGGGAAATGCATAGCCCGCCCGGCAGCCCGCCTATCGCCGGGCAGGAGGCTATCCGTCAGATGGCGCAGCGTCTGTTTGCGCCCTACCAGGCGATACATGCGACCATAGAGCGCGTTATCGTATCGGGCAACGGCGCAGCCGTCGTGTATACGGCGAGCTTCACTGCCCACAACGGACGTACGGCGACCGTCGAAGGCATCGATGTATTTGAGATCGACGACGACGGCAAGATCAAGGTCGCGCGCTACTACTGGGATCCCAGTCCCCTGCGAGCACTGCTCCAAGGGTGAGCGGCGGCGCCTGGAGTGACAGCGCCATGAGGTATCCTTAGACCTCGCAACGACACGTTGCGCGACAAGCGGTCTGAACTGCGGTGCGCCGCCCAATCCGACCGCCCGTTGCGACGCGCCATCGCGACCGCTTCTCCCGCCGCGTAGGGCAGAGCCACCTGCTCGACCCGCCCTGCGCTACGTCGGACTACTATCGGAGTAAGTTGTTAAAGTCCATTATGGCCGGCGCACGGGACGAGATGCGGGCTGAAGCTCGCCGTGTATGCGAGCAGTCGGGCCAGTGTAGCCGGCCCTCACTCCGCATAGCCCAGTGCGCTCGAAAGAGTGAGAGGTCCAATACGCTGGGCAGACGGCGAGGGCGAGGCACTGGACCCGATGCATAAGTCAGGAGTCAGCGTGAACGGCAAGGTCGTGAAGATTATGCTGGTGAGCATCACTGTGCTCGTATTCTGCGTGCTGCCAATCCGATTGTGCTCCATCTGGCTGTTACTCCGCACGAACTCGCCGTAAAAAATACGCTCATCAGCGTCATGCCCCTTCTCGCCGGGCGCGACGCGCGCCGTGGCCGACATCTGAGAAGCGACAGATTAAGGAGGTCTTGCCGATGGAACTGGTTCTCCTGTCCGGCCCCGGGTTGGTGATGACCCCGACTGCTACCGACGCGCGGGCGTGGGCCATTGCCGGGCTGGTCTGCGCCGCCATCCTACTGGCCGACGCCGTGGTCGCCACCCTCGTGCGGCGTCGGAGCGGGTCGTCCCGGTGGCCCCTCTCGGTACTGCTCCCCGCCGCGCTCGCGTGCGCCAGTCTGGTCTACGCATGGCGCACCTGGGCCGTCGCGGACAGCTTCCCGTCCGTGCCGCGCAGTGGTGGTGTCACGGGCAGCGACTGCGTCCTGTGCCGGACGCTGAATGGCTATGCGACTGTGGGCGAACTCGTCGTCGGCGCGACGTTGCTCGTCCTGCTTGGCGGCGCGGTGTACCTGCTGGGCGAGGTGGACTAGCGGCGCAGCACCGCCTCCAGCGCCCAACGGTTGCCGTGTATATCGGCGAGGACGGCGATATACGCTGGCGGATGACTTTCTATCGTCCGCATTCTCTAGCGCCTCGACCAGAGCTGGAAGTCGCGCGGTCCCAGGATGAGGCTGCGGGGATCGGCGATATACGCCGCCAGATCTTCGCGCGCCGCGTTGACTGCGTCCTCAGTGGCAAGGCCCAATTCGAGGATCGCCGGCGTGGTCGCGTCGAGGGTTGAGAGCGGCAGCGCCTTCCCTTCGTCCGCGATATGGAGTGGCTGGATGAGAGCGACCTGTGGATCGGGGATACCGGCGTCCAGAAAGTAGCTGTAGAGTTTGCGCCCAATCGCGTGATCACCACCGGCGCGATCGAGCGCATGGCAAAAGGCGTTCACGAAGAAGTCGAAACCAACGTTGGGGGGATGGCAGGACCAGCCGTCGTGGTCGGCGTCCTCCACAACGATGACTCCCCCAGGACGCACGGCGGCCCACATCCGACGCAGCAGCGCGACGGGCTGGCTGAGGTGCTGGAGCAGAAATCGCGAGTAGACGACATCGTAGGTCGCCGGCTCATCCCAGGTGTTGACGTTGGCCGCCCGGAACTCCACATTCGCGACGCCGCGCTCGGTGGCCGCTTCACGGGCCAGCGCCAGCTTGACCTCATCCATATCCACGCCGACCGCGAAACCGTCCGGAGCGACCAGCCTGGCAAGCTCGAAGGTGACTTCGCCGCCCCCACAACCGAGGTCAACGCAGCGCATGCCCGCGCCGACTCCGGCGCGCGTGAGAAGTGCGCGAGTATCGGGCCACCGATCGCGGGCGAGCAGCAACAAACGCTCATATCCGACGCGACCGCCCTTGATGACGTAATGTTCCATGCGCGTACTGTAGAACGCGGAGATAGGGACTGTCAATGACAAGCCACCGATAACGCGCGTGGGCGAGAACGCGCAGCCAAGCGGCTCATTGTCCCGTCGTGCGGTATACTCTCACCAACAGGCGGCGATCATGGCTCGGGCCGTTGAGGATGGGAGATACGCGCATGCGCAACCGGTCCTCGGACGCCGCGGACCTCCCTCCGCCGGCCGATCTGGCGCGACGGTCGAGGGCCGGTTTTCTCTGCGCGCTCGCCAGTTTCATCGTCGCCCTCATCGCCGCCTTCTTCGCTACCGGAATCATCCCCGGGCGAACGAGTGGCGAAGCGATGTTGTTGCTCATCTTCGTCACGTCTCCGCTCGCGTTCGCCGGTTTCCTGCTGTCAATCCGTGATTCGCGCCGTTCCGGGCGGCGTGGTTTGCCGACGGCCGGCATATACGTCGCGCTCTTCGTGCTTCTCTCCGCGATTCTCGTCGTGGCGCTCGTATACCTGAGTTGGACGCGATGCGCGAACTCCTGTGTGTAGCGGAGCGGCGACCGGCGCCTCCTGGGGCGTGGTGGGTGCGCTATACTCTCTCCCAAAAAGGAGAGCCACCGATGGACTACCGAACGCTTGGGCAGACCAATCTGCGTGTGCCAGCCGTCGGCATGGGCACGTGGCGCACCTTCGACGTGCGCGGCGCGGATGCGGAGCGCCGGGCCACCGCCGTCGTGGACGCCGCCCTCGACGCCGGCGCGACCTTCTTCGATTCGTCGCCGATGTACGGCGAGGCGGAACGCGTGCTGGGCGAGTCGCTGCGCGGACGCCGCGAGCGGGCGCTGATCGCCACGAAGATCTGGACAGCCTCACCGGCGGAGGGACGCGAGCAGGCGCGGCGGGCGCTGGCTTACTTCGGCGGCCAGGTGGATCTCTACCAGGTCCACAACCTCGTCGCGTGGCCGGAGCAGCTTACCTTGCTCGAAGAGATGCGCGATCAGGGCCAGGTGCTCGCGATCGGCGCGACGCACTACCGCGCGGAGGCCTTTCCGCAGCTTGCCGAGGTCATGCGCACCGGGCGTATCGGCGCGATCCAGATTCCGTACAACCCGCTGGAGCGCGAGGTGGAGCGCGAGATTCTGCCGCTGGCCGCCGACCTGGGCCTGGGCGTCGTCGTGATGCGCCCGTTCGGTGAGGGCGCGCTGCTGCGCCGTCCGCCCGCGCCGGAGACGCTCGCCCCGCTCCGCCCCTTCGGCGTCACGACCTGGGCGCAGGCGCTCTTGAAGTGGGTGCTCAGCGATCCTCGCTGCCACGTCGCGATTCCGGCCACCTCCTCGCCGGAACGCATGCGCGCGAACGCTGCGGCTGGCGCCCCGCCGTGGTTCGGGCCGGAAGAGCGGGCGCTGGTGGCGCGACTGGCGCAGAGCTAATTCACCCAGCCGTTGCGCAGATAGACCAGCGCGAGCATCGCCTGGACCAGGAAGCCACCGCTGACGATCAGCATATCCAGCCAGGGGCGGCGCTCGGCCCACTGGCCCAGCAGCAGGAAGATGGGGATGGCGGCGATCAGGTAGCGCCCGCAGGAGGTCAGCACGTCCTGGTTGTTCAGGATCGGCGAGGCCATGCTGAGGTAGAGGATGCCGAAGGTATAGAGCGTCAGCATCAGCGGGAGGCGGCGAATGCCAATGATGGCGATCACGAGGAAGACGAGCACCGGCGCGAGGTTGACGAGCAGGCGCGCCTGGATGTCGCTGAGCATCGGCGCGGAGAGGAAGTTGGTGAAGCCGGTCCAGAGCGCCGTCCACGGCGGCGTCTTCGAGTGGTACCAGTAGATGCGCTCGGCGCGCAGGAACATGATGGGATCGCCGAAGCGCTCCCAGCAGAAGACCATGAAGCCCGCGATGGCCGCCGGGACCGCGCCTACCACCATCACCGCCTCGACGAGCGCCTTGGGCCGCAGCCGCTCACGCCAGGCGCCGGCCGTCCAGGCGTCGCGCCGCCACCAGCCGTGTTGCCGCCCATACTCCCAGAGCAGCGCCGGGACGAGGGCCAGCGCCGTTGGGCGTGTCAGCCCGGCGAGCAGCGCCCACGCCGCCGACCAGCGCCAGCTTCCGCGCCGCGCGCAGAGCAGCGAGCCGGCGACGAAGGCGACAAACAGCCCCTCGGTGTAGGGAGCCGTGAGGAAGAACGCGAGCGGGTAGGCAATGAAGACGCGCAGCGAGCGCCAGGCGGATTCGCTCCGCCCGTCCTCGTTGGCGGCGAGCAGTCCGACGCCGATGAACGCGCCGAGCGTGCCGATGTTCGCGATGAGCAGGGCGCCGGCAAGCTCGTGGCTGCTTCCGACGAGGCCGCTCATGACGTGAATCAGCGCGGGATAGAGGGGGAAGAACGCGGTCGGCTGGGGATTGAAGTAGCCGAGGTCGGCGATGCGCAGGTACCAGTGCGCGTCCCAGTGCTGCCAGGCGTGCAGGAAGGCGCGCGGCGGCAGGGCGACGCCATTGAGGACGCGGTCGCCGCTGCTGAAGGCGACGGCGTAGTAGGTGAGCGCGACGTAGGCGATGCGTGTGACGAGCCAGAGAGCAGTCGCTTGCAGCACGATGGGTCGCCACGGCGCCTGGCCGCGTTTCGGCGCGGTGGAGCGTTCCGCCCATTCCGGCAGCGCCCGCCACCGCTCCGCGACGGCCGTGCGCCACGGCTTGGCGACCTGCGTATCCATCATCGTCACAGTCCCACCCCCACCACAGCCCAACGTTGCCCCATGATGCGTCCGGCGATGCGGCGAGTATCGCATGAGGTCGGGCATGGCGTCGAGGAGGGCGCCCTTATTGGGGGAGATGGCAGGTAGATGGTACAGTATGCTGGCTGGCGATCGGGTGTCCTCATCCCCCCAGCCCCCTTCCCCTCGCGAGGGGAAGGGGGAGCCAGCGCCGCGACGTTCCGGTCTGCGGTTCCCCCTCGCCCCGCAGGGAGAGGGGGTCAGGGGATGAGGACCGTTACTCCAATAACCGAGAGGACCTGCGTGACTCTGCGTGACTC
>DATEGV010000078.1:0-4457 GCA_035279925.1 Ktedonobacterales bacterium
CGGAGGGAAGGGGAGCCAGCGGCGCGACCGTCGGGCCTGGGTTCCCCTCGCTCCGTGGGATACAACGGCGCTCGCGGTTCTGGTTCCCCCTCTCCCTGTGGGGGAGGGGATCAGGAGGTGGGGTCAGGCGCCAGCGCCAGAGCCGCGCCGGGAGGCAAGGGGTGGGGTCCGTCCGGACCGGGAAGGAGGACTTTTGCCTGCCTGCTCGACCTCTCCGCATGTTACTGTGGGGACGTCTCAGTGCGGAGCCACTAGTACCCCGCGCCCTCTGCCCGCTCCCGTACGTAGCGCATCAGCACGACGCCGCTGGGGAATGGCCGTGACTCCACCAGACGCAGGTTCACCCGCTGTCCTTCAGGGAACACGCGCTTGCCACCGCCCAGCGCCAGCGGGAACACCAGCAAGTTGTACTCGTCCACCAGATCGTGCGGCGCCAGCGAGTGCACCAGCACGCTGCTGCCATCTATGCCAATGTTCTTGCCCGGCTGCGCCTTCAGCGCGCGCACCCGCTCGATCACGTTGTCTCGGATCACGGTCGAGTTCCGCCACAACGAGGTATCGGTGAGGGTGGTGGAGACGACATACTTTGGCGTGGCCTTCATCATGTCGCCCAACGGATTGCCCTCAGGCATCGGCTCGAAGGCGGCGCCGTGGTTCTGCCAGGTCTTGCGTCCCAGTAGATATGTGTCCACCTCGCTCATGGCCTCGCCCACATAGGCGTCGATCTGGTCCTCCCAGTAGGGCCACACCCAACCACCCTGGGTGAAGCCGCCGTCGGTATCCTCCTTATCGCCCGGCGACTGCAACACGCCATCCAGCGAAACGAACTCCTGCACCACGATCTTGCGCATGCGCGGCTCCTTGTTGGTAGCGGGTCGGCAACGAACTGGTCAACTCAGGTCGTACGAGCACTCTACCATTCGGAATATGCGCGCCAAAAGCGGTGACACTTCGGGCTAGGAGGTATTGCCGCGCGCACATAGTTCGTAGGCGCTTACCGTTCTGGAAGGCGATGGCGAACCTCATGAGGCGCTAGACAATTCGGCGAAACAGTTTGAGAGAAATCTGCGGATACTCCCGCACGGTTATCGCATATGCTGGGATGCATGATGAAACGATCGCGCCGTGTGTGCTTTCAGACAAGAACAAGGAATGCGTATCATGACAGAACATCACCTTTCACTCCTGCCCTTCTACGCGGGGTGGGGTAGCTACCAGCAGCGTCTCATCGCGGCCATCGCACCCCTGACCCCAGAGCAGCTTACCCTGCGCGCCACACCACAACATTGGTCGGTCGGCATGTACGTGACGCATATTGTCGCCAATCGCGCCTGGTGGTTCCACGCAAGGATGGGCGAGGGGGGCGACGATCTGACTCCTCTCGAGTTATGGGCGCTGGGAGTCTGTGAGGCGGACGTTGATCCACTGCACCCGGCGACCGAATTGGTGGCCGGACTGGAGAAGACCTGGCGGATGATCGAGCAGACACTTGCCCGTCTGACCCCCGCTGATCTCTTCGAGGTCATCCCACCCCTGGAGCAGGCGGACCGTGTGCGTCACGCGCAACGTGTCGAGCCTGCGCTCCAGCCATTCGCCCAGATGTGGTTGGATGCGGCGGCTCGTTCTGGAGAGGTGAGACCCGCGGTTGCGCGCCAGCAAATCATCTGGGGTGTGCTCGAACATGATATCCATCACGGCAGTGAAATCGCCACCACTCTCGGCGTCCACGGCCTGCCAGTTGTCGAGATGGATTGAGTACAGGCGCTCTTCGCTACACAGCACCCTCTAAGCGCGTCACTCGATGGGCGGCATCGTGGGCAGGTCCGGCGGCGGCTGCAACGGCGCGCCGCAGTTGTGGCAGAACGCCTCGCCGGGCACATTCTGGCGCGGCGAGCCACAGTTGGGACAGACGGCGACCACCGTGGCGCCGCAGTAGACGCAGTGTTTCCACTGGGGGCGCAACGGCCGGCCACACTGCGGACACATCCCTGGCCGGCGCAGCCCCCCACTCACGCCGGGACCTCCCGCGGAGAAAGACACCGTGGAACCGAGCGAGCGACGTTGTAGATTGCCCTCCGCCTCCGCTGGGTCCATGCCCAGCGCGCGCAGCAGCGCGACGCTCTCCCCCTCGACCGCGCGCAGCAGCCCCATCAGCAGATCCATCGTGTCCACGCCGCCCGCGCGCCACGCGGGAGCGCCGACCGCCCGCGCCCGCTCACCGGCATGCTCACGCGCCAGCGCCACCGCGCGCCAGGTAGACTGTGAAAGCTCCGACTGGTCCGTCCGGCGGGAGGACGGCGCGACACCGGCTTCCCGCGACTGACGGGCGACCTCCTCGCGCGCACGCTCCAGATCAATCCCGCGATTCGCGAAGATACGCGCCGGTGGGCTGCCGCGCTCGCCCAGCAGGCCCAACAGCAGATGCTCGACGCCGACCTCCGCCGCGCCCAGACGCCGCGCTTCCACGCGGGCGCTGGCCACCGCTTCGCGCGCACGCTCGGTCAAATCGTCGAGGTCGCCCGGCTCGCGCGGGTCGCCCTGCCCAGCCGGATACCCATCGCTCATCCGCGTACCCTGCCTTTCCCCTCGCCTGTACAGTGTACCGCATGGGGATGAACTCACCCATCCAGCGTCGCGAAGAGGTTGTTGAACGCCTCAGCCAGCGTGGGGTGCGCGAAGATCGCCTCTTTGAGTACGGGGTAGGCGACGTGGCCCAGCATCGCGATCTCCAGCATGGACATCAGCTCGCCGCCCTCGATGCCCAGAATCGCGCAGCCCAGGATCTGCTTCGTCTCCGCGTCAACGACCGCCTTCATAAAGCCGCGCGTCTCGTCCACCTCCAGCGCGCGGGCCACGTCGCTCATCGGCATCTTCGCCACGCGCACGGATCGCCCCTGGCGGCGCGCTTCGCTCTCGCTCAGACCAACGCGGCCAAGCTGCGGATCAATGTAGACGGTGTAGGGTACGAGCCGGCCCGTCGTCGTCGCGTGGCCGCCCTCGATCAGGTTTGTCTTCAGGATGCGGTAGTCGTCATAGGAGATGTGGGTGAAGGCCGGGCCGCCGTTCACATCGCCGATGGCGTAGACGCCTGGCGCATTCGTTTCCAGCCGCTCGTTGACGGGGATGAAGCCGCGCGAATCCGTCTGGACGCCGGCCGCCGCGAGGTTGAGCGCGTCCGCGTTCGGCGTGCGGCCGACGGCGACGAGCAGACGCGAGCCGGTGAGTGTGCGTTCGCCATCCGGTCCGCGCACGGTCAGCCGAATCCGCCCGTCCGCGTCCGTCTCCGCATGGATCGCCGCCGTCTCTAACAGCACCTCGATCCCGTCCTCGCGCAGAATCTTCGCTACCTCGTCGGCCACATCCGCGTCCTCGCGTCCCAGCAGCCGCTTGCCGTGCTGGATGATCGTCACCGCGCTGCCGAAGCGCCGAAACATCTGGCCGAACTCCAGGCCGACATAGCCGCCGCCAAGCACCAGCAAATGCTCCGGCGCGCTATCGAGCTCCATGATCGAGGTGGAGTTGAGCGTGGGAATGCCGCGTAGCTCCGGCGGCGGGTCGCTGGGTCGCGCGCCCGTGTTGAGGATGATCGTCTCGGCGGCGAGGTCGCGCGTCTGCCCGTCGCGCAACGTCACCCGCATCGCTTTGGGGCCGGTGAAGCGCGCCTCGCCCATCAGCAGATCGAGGCCGGGCGTCTCGCGGATGGCGTTTTCGCTGCCGCTCCGAAAGCTGTCCACGATGTCGCGTTTGCGCTGCCGCACTTTGCGCATGTCCATCGTAATGGCGCCTACACCGACGCCGTAGTCCGCGCCGCGCCGGGCGATGTAAGCCGCGCGGGCGCTGGCGACCATCGTCTTGGTGGGGGTGCAGCCCTCGTTGATGCAGGTCCCGCCAACATGCTCGCGCTCGATGATGGCGACCCTGCGGCCAGCGCGGGCCAGCGCGCTGCTCAGCGGACCGCCACCTTGCCCGGCGCCGACGACGAGGACATCATACTGCTGTGGTGTGGTCATGGCGCGATACTCCCTTTGGTGTGCGCGGCCAACCGCTGGCGCCTGGTGTGCCGGCAGTATACGCTATTGGTCGTCGCACTCGTCGTCGCCACAGGCGCAGGCGGCGCGACCGGACCGCGCGCCGTCCAGGGCTTCGCGCGCCTCGGGAACCAGCCAGATGAGCAGCGCGAGCGCGGCGACACTGTCGGCCCACCACCAGCCGAAGACCGCGCGCGCCAGTAGCCCCAGGAGCAGCGCGCCGGCCATGTAGGCGCAGGTGATCGAGCAGGCGGCGTCACCACGCAGAGCGGGACTCGCAATCGCGGCGGCGATGCGCCGTTTGCGCCAGGCGAGCAGCGGCATCCCGGCGAGCGCGACCACCGCGAGGCCGATGCCCACAGGCGACGCCTCGGTGCGTGTATGGAATAGCAGGCTCAGGGCGGAGAGGATGACGACATAGGCGCAGAG
>DATEGV010000079.1:0-11258 GCA_035279925.1 Ktedonobacterales bacterium
CGAAGGAGTCCGCGGCCTTGTCTTTGAGCTCTTCTTTCGCCTGCTTCGTCTCTTTGGAGGTGGGGTCTTTCCCGCGCGCGCGCAGATAGACGATGAGCGTCCCCAAGCAGACCACGAGGACCACAAAAGGAAAGAGTGAGACGAACAGAATGAGGATCTCACGCAGGCGTTTCTCGGTGTTGAAATGCGAGGCCCAATGCCCGATGAGGATGAGAATGCCGACCGCCTGGCAGACGAGGGCGATCGCGAGGCCGACGAGGCCCGCGAGGAAGTAGGGATGGGCGTGGCTCTGTTGGGCCATGGTGGCGCGTGGCATGAAGATATAGACGACAAAGGCGATGGTCGAGAGGATTGAGACGACGGTGGCAATTCGGTAGAGGGTGCGCATAGCGCGAGGATCGGCTGGTCGCTCCCCTGCCGTCACCGGCTGAGCGTACGGGGGCGGCGATTGTGGCGGCTGCGTCATGTATGGTTGCTGGTAGCCGGGCGGCATCGGCGGTTGATAGGTGGGCGGAGCAGGCGGGTACTGCGGAGACGGCGGGTACTGCGGCGGCTGCGGGTAATACGGCTGTTGGTATCCGGGCGGCATCGTCGGCATCGGCGGCTGCGGCTGGCCGGCATATGGCGGCATCGGCGGTTGAGGTGAGAGAGACTGCCCGTACGCGGGCCGCGTCGGTGGCTGAATTGGCGGCTGAGCGGGTGGATATTGCGGTGGCTGCGGCTGATTCTCAGAAGGCGTCGGCGATTGCGGCGGCTGGGTCGGCGGCTGATCCACAGTGAGCATCCCTTTCCCATGAGCAAGCGTACGCTAGCATTGGCGGAAAATGTCACGATACGAAGTAATTACGCTTGGCTGCCTTATGGTAAACGAACGGTGTCCGTCTGTCAAGTGACACGGGCAAACTGTAAAATTCTCACAATATCAGGCTCTCGGTGTAAACTGGTGAAGTGAAGAAAGTAGAACTAGGATCCAGCTTGCTGCGAGCGTTGGCGGAGATGCCCGATCCGCGCTCATGTCGGCTGCTGCCCTCCAGATGCTCGCTGTACCCGTCAGCTTACACCCGCTCGCTAGCATGACGTACGATGAGATCGCTTCTAGTACTATGCCGATACCTCGCGCTAGGACATTCGACTCGTTTGTGTACCATCCACCTCATTCAACCGTCGCAGCAAGAGAGCGCGCGTACGGCGCTCCAGTATTACCAAAGGCAGGTATCATCGTGGCGAAGAAATTCAAGCCAGAGCCGGGTCAAACCATCGTCTACGTGCAACAGAAGAACAACGGTTGCCTGGTGACGGCGCTTGTGTTCCTGCTGTTCGGCTGGCTGGGCCTGGCGGTGATGGCCTGCTGGAAGCTCACCAAACTCGCCTGGAACTGGACTATCACCGTCGGTATCAAATGGCCCGCGCGACTCATCAAAGTCTCTTGGGTGGCGCTTATCGCCATGTGCGTCTGGTCCTGGAAAGGCACCCGCGCCGGAACCGTCTGGACGGTTCATCAGGCGCAAAGCCTGATCGCGCGCCGCAACACTCCCCCTGCCCAGTGACATCGCGTCACCTTCCCTCTACTCAGCGCGCGGGCGGTTGTGCTACACTGGCGCGACCGTCTGCTTCGCGCGCCGCCAGAGTCGCGGCGGACCCATACACGCCGCAGTATTGCAGAGCATAACCTGCGACTCCTCACGCCTCGAAGAACACCGTCTCATCCTCACCCTGGAGATGAATATCCCAGAGCAGGACACTATCCTCGTCGCGCGCCGCCCGCGCGATCAGCGTCGCGCGGCGTTCGGGCGGAACGAGCCGCAGAATCACGTCGTCCTCGTTGCTGGTTTCTTCGGGGAAATACATGCGTGTCAGCAGATGCCTGAGCAGGCCGCGCATGAAGATCAGCACGACGAGATGCGGCGCCTGCGGCGAGCCGTCCGGTCCCGGCGCGCGGCCCGGCTTGATCGTGCTGAGAGTGAACTGCCCCTGCTCGTCCGTGGGCGTCCGGCCGAAGCCCTGGAACCCGTGCGGCGCCGCCGCTGAGCGCGGCTCACCTGGATTGGGATATCGTCCCTCGGCGTCCGCCTGCCACGTCTCGATGACGGCGTCGGGCACGGGAGCGCCATCCCCATCTAGGACGCGCCCGCGAATCGTAACATGTTCGCCGGGTATCTCCGGCCCGGCTACCACCGGCGCGAACATCGGCTCCAGCCCAATACTGAAGAATGGCCCCACCGTCTGTGAAGCTGTGGCGCGTAGGCTCATCTCAACGCTCCCCACGCTCGAACGGCGTCACCTCGCGGCCACGCAGGACGACATCGAAGGAGTACCCCAGACCTTCCATGGGAACCGTGGTCTCCCAATCGAACCGCGCGATGAGCCGGCGGCGCGCCTTCTCATCGGCGACGCTGTTGTAGATGGGGTCGTCGTCGAGCAGCGGATCGCCAGGGAAATACATCTGCGTCACCAGGCGCTCCAGGATGCCCGCGCCGAAGAGCGAGAGATGGATGTGCTGTGGTCGCCAGGCGTTGTAGTGGTTGCCCCAGGGATAGGCGCCCGGCTTCACCGTCGTGAACTGGTAGCGGCCCAGGTCGTCGGTCATCACGCGCCCATAGCCGGTGAAGTTTGGATCGAGCGGCGCGTTGTGGGTGTCGCTTTTGTGCCGATAGCGCCCCGCCGCGTTCGCCTGCCAGATCTCGATGAGCGCGTTGCGCACGGGCCTGCTGTTCTCATCGAGGACGCGCCCACTCACGAAGATGCGCTCGCCCAGCGGCTCGCCGCCGTGCTGGCGCGTCAGATCGCCGTCGCCGGGGTGAACGGTGTCATCGCCGAAGACGGGGCCGGTGACCTCCGAGAGGGTATGCGGCGCAAGTATCAGCGGGCGCGTGGGCGCTCGCTTGATGGACGACCGATAGGCCGGATGCAGGTACTCTGGCTGCGTGCCGGCCAGGGGCAAGCGATAGCCGGGGATGTTCGCCATAGATCGGAGACCTCCTCTCGTACCCTCATACCCTTCCGATGGACAACGTGGGGTGACACCGGGCTTCAGCCCGCACGTCGTCTCGTGCGCCGGCCATTGATGGCCGCGAACAGCCTGCCATCCCGCGCGCCGGCCCGTCGGAGCCGCGAACAGCCTCCCGTGCGCCGGCCACTGATGGCCGCGACGACTAGCTCGCCTCCCCATGCGCCGCGCGGGTGCGCGCTTGCAGGTCGCGCAGGGCCAGCAACTCACCATCGGTTGGCGGCTCCGTCTCGCGTACGCGTTCCGCGAAGCGAATCGGCCAGCCGGTGGCCGCGCTGATCCGCTCGCGGGTCACGCCCGGATGGACACTCGCCACCACCATCTCATGCGACGGCGGCTCAGGTTCCAGGACGCAGAGATCGGTGATGACGGCGACCGGACCCGCGCCGGTGAGTCCCAGGCGCGCCCGCGCGTCACCGCCGTCCAGATAGCCGACGGTCGTGATGAAATCGAGCGTGGAGACGAAGGCGCGCGCCGACTGCTTGAGCATCAGGAACACGCGGCGCGCGGAGCCCGCGATCTCCGGCGCGCCTCCCGCGCCCGGCAGCCGCGCTTTGGGGCGACGATAGTCGCCGATGACAGTCGTGTTGATGTTGCCGAAGCGGTCAATCTGCGCGGCGCCAAGAAAACCCACGTCAATTCGCCCACCTTGCAGCCAGTACTGGAACATCTCCGGCGTCGAGACGACGGTCGCCGCCGTCTCCGCGAGGTTGCCGTCGCCGATGGAGAGCGGCAGCACGGGCGGCTTGGCGCCGATGGGTCCAGACTCGTAGATCAGGACAAGGTCGGGCGCGTGCGTCAGTCGGGCGAGGTTTGCCGCCAGCGACGGCAGCCCGATGCCGACGAAGCAGCTCATCCCGTCACGCAGCAAGCGCGCGGCGGTGATGGTCATCATCTCAGACGCCGTATACTCCAGAGACGCCGTCATGTCGTCACCCTTCCTTGTGTCTCCGCCAGGACGCGAGTGTACTCCGCGAAGTCGGCGGTGTCGAGCACGTGGCGTCGCAGCCACGCCTGGAAGGTGTCGCGCCCGTGGGAGATCGCGTCCCACGCTTGGTAGAAGCGGTTGTCGCGATCGTAATAGCCCTGCGCGTAGGAGGGGTGCGCGCCGCCAGGCGCCTCGCAGACCGCCGAGACGCTCCACGAGGGCAGCAGCGCCGCGTTCGGCCACCCGCCCAGATCGTCAACGATCTCCTCGACGGTGACGATGGACCGTCGCGCGGCGAGGACGGCCTCCTTCTGGACGCCCAGAATGCCCCAGATGAGCACGTTGCCCTTGCGGTCGGCTTTCTGTGCGTGGATGACGGCGACATCGGGCCGCACCGCCCGCACCGCCGCCAGCTCCTCGCCGGTGAAGGGGCAGCGCACGAAGCGGATATTGTCGTTCACCTTGGGCAGGTCCGTGCCAGCGTACCCACGCAACACCCCGAACGGCAGATTCGAGGCGCCCGCGACGTATGCGCTCGCGAGGCCGGCGTGGCTGTGCTCTTCGAGCGCCAGCGCGTGTGGCCACTCGTGCTCGACGGCGTCGCGCAGGCGGTGCAGCGAGCCGACGCCTGGATTGCCGCCCCAGGAGAAGATCAGTCGGGTGGCGCAGCCGGCGCCGATCAATTGGTCGTAGATGACATCGGGCGTCATCCGCACGAGGGTCAAGTCGCGCCGTCCCTGCCGGATGACTTCATGCCCGGCAGCGAACGGGATGAGGTGGGTGAAGCCCTCCAGCGCCACGGTGTCGCCGTCGTGGATGAAGGCGCTGACCGCCTCACGCACGGTCATACGTTCCGCCATATGTTCTCCCGTCGGCTACTGTAGGCTAAGGGGCGGCTCAAACGTCGCGGCGATGCACCCATTGTAGAACACGCGGGCGCGCTTAGTCACGGCGCCCCGCGCTCGCTGATAGTTGCCCAACGCCGCACCATAACTGGCGCGCCTTTTGCTGCACATGGCCCTGTGGCGCGCGAAAGTGAGCGCCACGCATCCAAGATGTGTCGTTGCGTGTATACTAGCGTTAATGCCCATTGTTTCGTGACCTGCTTGGTCCGAACCTTCCGTAGGCGCGCTCATCCGCGCTCCCTGTAGGGCCACCTCTGTGGCCGCGCGGTCCCAGACGCCCTCACTCACGCCTGGCGCCGCCCTACATCCCCGTTTCATCTCTCATCGCTCACGTCGGATGCGAGCGCACACCGCGCGGAGAACCACGGGTGTCGTGTCGCTGGTAGGGAAGCCTGTTCGTGTAGCGCGTCTCCTGGAGGTCGTCCTTCCAGCAATCGGGCGTGTCGTGCCGGCGGATGTGCGCGGGCGCCGCCCAGGGAGGCGTATCAATGGCGTCGGCTGCGCAATCCAACACACGCGTGCGGGACGTACACATCTTGTGGATTACGGCGGGCCTGGGGTGTGACGGTGATACGATTTCGATCACCGCGGCCAGTCAGCCCAGTATCGAAGATGTGTTGTTGGGAGCCATCCCCGGTCTTCCCACCGTTCACCTGCACAATCCCGTGCTGGCCTTTGAGCTCGGCGGCGAGAGCTTTATGACCTGGTTCTACAAAGCGGAGCGGGGCGAACTCGACCCCTTCGTCCTGGTCGTTGAAGGCTCGATCCCCAACGAGAAGATCAAGAAAGAGGGCTACTGGGCCGCCCTCGGCACGGACTCGACCACTGGACAGCCCATCCCCACCACCGAGTGGATTGACCGGCTGGCGCCCAAGGCGTTGGCGGTCGTCGCGATCGGAACCTGCGCCACCTACGGCGGAATCCACGCGATGCAGGGCAACCCCACCGGCGCGATGGGCCTGCCCGACTACCTCGGCTGGAACTGGAAGACCCCCGCCGGCATCCCCATCGTCTGCGTACCCGGCTGCCCCGTCCAGCCCGACAACTTCATGGAGACGGTGACCTACCTGCTCTATCAGGCGGTCGGCCTCGCGCCGATGATCCCCCTGGACGACGCGCTGCGCCCCACCTGGCTCTTCGGCAGGACGGTCCACGAAGGCTGCGACCGCGCCGGCTACTACGAGCAGGCGGACTTCGCCACCGAATACGGCTCGCCCAAGTGCCTCGTCAAGCTTGGCTGCTGGGGTCCCGTCGTCAACTGCAACGTTCCCAAACGCGGCTGGATGGCGGGCATCGGCGGCTGCCCCAATGTCGGCGGCATCTGCATCGGCTGCACCATGCCCGGCTTCCCCGACAAGTTCATGCCCTTCATGGATGAGCCGCCCGGCGCGAAACTCTCCACAACGAGCATTGGGGTCTATGGCGGCATGATCCGCCGGCTCCGTTCGATCACCAACCACACGCTCAATAAGGAGCCGAAGTGGCGCCACACCGGCGCGACCCTCACCACCGGCTACACCCCGCGCGTGGGCACCCCGCAGCAGGCGAAGATTCCCAGCGATGGCGCGAAGCCGTCCGGCGCGGCGGCGCGCCCATGAGCGGGGATTTCCGTACGGCGGCACAGTAGAGGAGGTAGCGTCATGGCGACCGAAGTGACACGAGCGGAGACCGGAGCCAAGACCGAGCAGCTCGTGGACATGGCCTGGGATCCGATCACCCGTATCGTGGGCAGCCTGGGCATCTACACCAAGATTGACTTCAAGAACCGGCGGGTGGCCGAGTGCCATAGCACCTCGTCCATCTTCCGTGGGTACAGCCTGTTCATGCAGGGCAAGGACCCACGCGACGCCCATTTCATCACCAGCCGCATCTGTGGCATCTGCGGCGACAACCACGCCACCTGCTCCGTGTATACACAGAACATGGCCTATGGCGTGAAGCCCCCCAACCTGGGTGAGTGGATCCTCAACCTGGGCGAGGCCGCGGAGTACATGTTCGACCATAACATCTTCCAGGAGAACCTGGTCGGCGTGGACTTCTGCGAACAGATGGTGCGCGAGACGAACCCCGGCGTCTGGGAGAAGGCCAAAACCACCGAGGCCCCGCACGCCGCCGATCACGGCTACCGCACCATCGCGGACATCATGACCTCGCTCAACCCCTTCACCGGCGAGTTCTACCGCGAGGCGCTCCAGGTGAGCCGCTACACCCGCGAGCAGTTCTGCCTGATGGAAGGGCGCCACGTCCACCCTTCGACGCTCTATCCTGGCGGGGTCGGCACGGTCCCGACCATCCAGCTCTTCACGGACTACCTTGTCCGCCTGATGCGCTACGTAGAGTTTATGAAGAAGGTCGTGCCAATGCACGACGACCTCTTCGACTTCTTCTATGAGGCGCTGCCCGGCTACGAACAGGTCGGCTATCGTCGCACTCTGCTCGGCTGCTGGGGATCGTTCCAGGACCCGGAGGTCTGCGACTACGACTACAAGACGATGGACAAGTGGGGCCGGGCGATGCTCGTCACGCCGGGCGTCGTCGTGGATGGGCAGCTCGTCACGACGAGCCTGGTGGACATCAACCTCGGTATCCGCATCCTGCTCGGCCACTCGTTCTACGACGACTGGGACAACCAGCGGACGTTCGTGGACAAAGATCCCCTGGGCAATCCCGTGGACAAGCGCCACCCCTGGAACCAGACGACGATTCCCCATCCCCAGAAGCGTGACTTCAACGGCGCGTATAGCTGGACGATGGCGCCGCGCTGGTACGACAAGCGCACCGGCGACTACCTGGCGCTGGACACCGGCGGCGGGCCGCTCGCGCGCCTGTGGGCGACGGCGCTGGCGGGCATCGTGGATCTGGGTGGCTACGTCAAGGCGACCGGGAGCAGCGTCAAGATTCGCCTGCCCAAGAGCGCGCTCAAGCCGGAGGTCGAGTACGAGTGGAAGATCCCCCAGTGGAGCAACGCCCTCGAACGTGACCGTGCCCGCACGTACTTCCAGGCGTACTCCGCCGCCGTGGCCCTCTACTGCGTCGAGAAGGCGCTTGAGGAGCTGCGCGCCGGGCATACGAAGACCTGGAGCGACTTCACAGTGCCGAAGGACGCCATCGGCTGCGGCTTCCACGAGGCCGTGCGCGGTGTCCTCTCGCATCACATGGTGATCGAGGGCGGCAAGATCGCCAACTACCACCCGTATCCACCGACGCCGTGGAACGGCAGTGTGCGCGATGTCTACGGCACCCCCGGCCCCTACGAGGACGCCGTGCAGAATACGCCGATCTTCGAGGAGAACGGCCAGGACAACTTCAAGGGGATTGACATCATGCGCGCCGTGCGCAGCTTCGATCCCTGCCTGCCCTGCGGCGTCCACATGTACCTTGGCGAGGGTAAAGAGCTTGAAGTGCGCCATTCGCCCACGCTGGGCCTGAACGTGTAGCGAGGGCGGCCTCACCCGGTGACCCACGCACCGCGGACCTCACCCCCTGGCCCCCTCTCCCACGAGGAGAGGGGGAACCCAGACCCAGAGGGAAGGGAGGCTGGGGGCGAGGTTCTCCAAGGGGGCTGGGGGTGAAGTCGTGTTTGAAGGGAAGCGGTTATGGCTGAACAACCATCAGAGCAGCGCAGCCGCGCGGACCGCATCGAGACGCTGCTCCAGGACATCGCCGCGCTCTCCGATCTGCGCCTGCGCGCCCAGATGGAAGAGTTGATTCAGTCGCTGTTGGATCTCTTCGGCGACGGCCTGGCGCGGATTCTCGAACTCACCGAGCAGTCTCCGGCGGGCGGTGACCTGCTCGGCGCGTTTACCAGCGACGACCTGGTCGGCTCGCTGCTGCTCCTCTATGGGCTGCATCCTGACGACCTGGAGACGCGCGTGGCCAACGCGGTTGACGGCGTGCGCGGATACATCGAAAAGCAGGGCGGCGACGTTACGCTCCTTGGCGTCAGCAACGGCGTCGCCCGCGTGCGCCTCAGCGGCGGGTGCTCTGGCTGCGCGTCCTCGTCGAGCGCGCTCCAGCCGGTGGTGGAAGACGCCCTCTATGCCGCCGCGCCCGATCTCGAAGGCGTCTACATCGAAGATCCGGCGGCGCCCGCGCCCCCACTCATCACGCTCGCGCGACGGGTGAAGCATACCGTGTAACGCGACATGGGTCTACGGACGCGGATCGAATCCAGTTGGTGGTTGGTGGGCAGAGCGGGTTTCAACCCGGTTCCTGCCCCGTGCGCCGGCCTTTCAAGGGCGCGACAGTGAATGAGGAGCGGGCCAGCATGACATACTCCGGCGGCGACTCCCAAACGGATATGCGCGTGCCCATCGAGGCGCTGCGGCGGCTGGCGCGCAAGCCGGCTCCGCCCGCGCTGGTGGAGCGCTGCGAGCTCTGTGGCGTCGCCCTGCCGCCTGAGCATCGCCACCTTCTGGAGCGTGCGAGCGGGACACTGGCCTGCGCCTGTACCCCATGCGCGTTGCTCTTCGAGCGGGAGGGCGCGGCGCAGGGGAAATATCTCACCGTGCCACAGCGCACCCTCGCCCTGGACGGCTTCCAGCTCTCGGATGAGCAGTGGGACGACCTGATGATCCCCGTCAACATGGCGTTCATCTACGTCAGCGGCGTCGCCGGTCGCGCCGTCGCGTACTATCCCAGCCCGGCGGGAGCCACCGAATCGCTGCTCAATCTGGAGCATTGGGAGGCGCTGGTCCAGGCGAATCCCATCCTCGGCGAGCTTGCGCCGGATGTGGAGGCGCTACTCATCAACCGCGTGCGCGGCGCGCATGACGTCTACCTCGCGCCGATTGACGCCTGCTACAAGCTCGTCGGTGTCATCCGCTCCACGTGGCGCGGTCTGGGTGGCGGCGCGGAGGTCTGGACGGCCATCGCGGAGTTCTTCGCCTCGCTGCGTGAGCATGCGATTGTGGTAGAGGGAGGCGCGCATGCCTGACCTGCGCTTTGAGGTCACGGGCGCGGAGCCGCTGCCCTACGCCGCGCAACCGACCATCACCTTCAAGCTCCACATCAGCAACACGCCCGACGACGAACCGATCGCCAACGCCATGCTGCGCTGCCAGATTCGCGTCGCCGCCACGCAACGACGGTACAGTCCGGAGGCCAAGGCGCGACTCGTCGAGGTCTTCGGCGAGCCGGAACGCTGGCGCGAGACGCTGCGCGCCTTCGTCTGGACGCATACGGTCGTCGTCCTGCCCGCGTTCACCGGCGGCGCGGATGTAGATGTGCCGATCCCCTGCTCCTACGACTTCGAGGCCGCCAACACCAAATACTTCGACGCCCTGGAGGACGGCGAGATCCCGCTCACCTTCCTGTTCAGCGGGACCGTGTTCTATGAGGAGCCGGAGACAGGCGCGCTGCGCGTCTCCAACATCTCCTGGGAGCGCGACGCCGACTTCCGGCTGCCGGTCGCGGTCTGGCGCACGATGATGGAGAGCTACTATCCCAACGCCGTCTGGCCGCGGCTCCGCAAAGATGTGTTCGACCGCCTGCGCGCGTATCAGGCGGCGCGCGGCCTGCCAACCGTGGACGAGACGCTCTCACGTCTGCTCGACGCCAGCGAGGTGGAGGCGCGCCCATGAATCCGCAACAGATACGCGATATCGCAAACGCCGTGCTCTACGAGGGCTATCTGCTCTATCCCTACCGCCACTCCGCGATGAAGAACCGCCAGCGCTGGACCATCGGCGTCGTGTACCCGCGCGAGTACAGCGAGGCGACCGGCGGCGTGGAGCCGTGGGCGATGCGCACCGAATGCCTCGTCACCGGCGGTCCCGACGCTGCCCTGGATGTAACCGTGCGCTTCCTGCATCTGCTCACCCGTGGCGCTGGCGAGGGCGCGGGGCCTGGCGCGATTGGCTGGTCGCCCGACTCCTGGCAGGAGGGCATGGAACGCGAGGAGACGGCAGCCGCGCTACCGCTGGGCAACCTGCTGGACAAGCCGCGCCGCGTGCCGTTCGCGTTTCCCGCCGCGCGCATGACGGAGCCGGATGAGCAGCGGCCAGGCCAGGTGATCACGCGCGAGCAGGCGGCGCTCTCCGGTAGCTTCACCGTCACCGCCGAACGTGTGAATGGCGGTCCCGACGCCTACAAGCTGACGGTCCAGATCGAGAACACGACGCCACTGCGCGGCGGCATCCCCGACTCGTACAACGCCGCCATGCCGATGTCGCTCATCTCCGCGCACACGGTCCTGCGCGTGAATCACGGCGCGTTCGTCTCGCTGCTCGACCCGCCGGAGCGCCTGCGCGCGGCCGCCGCCGGCTGCCACAACGAGCGCACGTATCCGGTGCTGGTGGGCGACGAGGGCGACACGGACACCATGCTCTCCTCGCCGATCATCCTCTACGACTATCCACAGATCGCTCCCGAAAGCGCGGGCGCGCTCTTCGATGGGACGGAGATAGACGAGATCCTC
>DATEGV010000080.1:0-11234 GCA_035279925.1 Ktedonobacterales bacterium
GGCGCATGGCGCAACCTGACGCGCCGTCACCGCGCGATATCGCCACTGAACTCGCGCTTGGTCTCACCGTGGGCGTCCCGATGGCCGCCGTCGCGGGCGCCTTTCGCGCGTGGGTGGCCCCCGGATACCGACTGCCCACCGCCGCGGACCAAGCCTTGCAGACCGCGTTTTACTTTGCGGTCAATGCGCCTGCCGAGGAGATGTTCTGGCGCGGGATGGTCCAAACGGCCGCCATCAACAGCTTGCGCCGGGTGCCCGCAACACGCGCCGCCGCGCCCGCGCTGGGCTGGGCAGCCGCTACCGGGGCGTTTGGCGCGTACCACCGTCTCGGCAGGTGGAGCTGGCGCGCCATCGCGGGTGTCACCGTCGCCGGCGGCCTCTTTGGCGCGCTGTACCAGATGCGCCCGCGCTCGCGCCGGCTGCTGGCGCCGACCATCGTTCACGGCTTTGCCACCGCCGGCTTCCTCAGTTGGGGAGACGCCATGCTGCATGCGCGCAGCCAGCGACGACGGGTGCGAGTGCGGCCCTGACGGCCAGCGCGCATTGCCGTCGCGCGCTGTCGGTACGGGCCTTGCGGCAATCATTGTCACATAGAGAATGACACACCGAAAGCAGACTGTGGGGATCACGCGCATGAGCAGTCACGACCAGCCGCCAGCCGCCGAATATATCGCCGACTTGAGCGCGTTCCGCAGACAAAAGGATGAGTTCTTTGGAACCTCGCCGCAATCGCCCATCCCGCACGAGCTACGTCACAGCGGCTTCGGTGGCTTGAAGTACTATCCGCCTGACCTCACCTATCGAGTTGAGGCGCAACTAACGCCGTTCGACACTCCGGAGATCGTGCCGCTCGGCTCGACGCAGGGCGACATTCGTCCAATGCGGCGCTACGGCACGCTTGAGTTTACGATTATGGGTGAGTCGTGCCGGCTCGTCGCGTTCAAGGATGCCGACTCCCCGACGAGCCACGCGCTGTTCATTCCGTTTCGAGACGCGACGTCGGGTGGGGAGACCTACGGCGCGGGGCGGTACGTTGATGCCGAAGATGATAGCCTGGATGACGCGCCGCACCCGGTGACTCTCGATTTCAACCTCGCCTACAGTCCCTGGTGCGCCTACAACATCGCGTACTCGTGCACGCTGCCGCCGCCAGAGAACCGGCTCTCCCTCCCCATCATGGCCGGCGAGCTGCTCTTCCCGATAGATCACTGACCGCGCTCAACCGCCCGTTCGATCAGCGGCGCTAGGCGCTCGACGCCCCGCGCAAGCTGGTCCTCGTCCAGCGCGCCAAAGCCCAACAGGAGGCCGGAGCGCGCCTGACGGAAGTAGTGTGGACTGAGCGGCGTCAGCCCGATTCCTCGCTCGCGCGCCACATCACTCAACGCCACGTCACTCACGCCCGTGGGCAGGCCAAGCAGGAGATGTATGCCGGCCTCGGCTGGTCCGATGGTCACGAGATCGCCGAGCACTGTTCGCAGCGCGGCCACCAGCGCGTCACGGCGGGAGCGGTACAGACGTCGCATTCGCGCAAGATGCCGCTCAAGCTCGCCGGCGTCTATGAACCGCGCGACCGCCAGCGCGTCTCGCCAGGTGGGGTGCCGGTCACTTGCGGCGCGAGCGCGCGCCACCGGCTCGACCAACCACGCCGGCAACACTGCGTACGCCAGACGCACGGCGGGGTACAACGCCTTGGCGAATGTGCCCAGGTAGATCACCTCGTCGCGGTCATCCAGCCCGCGCAGCGCCTCGAGCGGCTGACCCTCTAACCGCAGATCGCCGTCATAGTCGTCTTCCACCACGACGACGCCCGCTCGACGCGCCCAGTCCAGCAGCGCCAAGCGGCGGTCCAGCGCCAGTGTCACCCCGGTCGGATACTGATGCGACGGCGTCACAACCGCGAGATGCGCCTCCTCGCTCTGCCGCGCGGACGCGGGATCGGGCAGCGCGCCAACGACAATCCCATTCTCGTCAACGGGAATACCGTCAAGTGTCGCGCCCTCCGCGAGGAACGCGGCGTGAAAACCAACGTAGCTGGGATCTTCCACGATAAGGCGCTGTCCCGGCTCCATAAGCAATCGCGCCAGCAGCGACAATACCTGTTGGACGCTGCCCGCGATCAAGACCTGATCCGGCTCGCAGCGCACCGCGCGGGATCGTCGCAGCCACGCCGCGATGGCCTGCCGTGTCTCCAGCGGGCCGAGCAGCGCATCCCAGTGGCCCACGCGCGCCGCGCTCTCCCGCGCCCGCGCCAGCCGTTCCGCGCTGCGGTCAGCGGGGTCTTGCCACCCGACGCTGCGCCGCCATCGCGCCCATGGAAAGGCGTCCGCCGCGCCCGCGCCGGGACTGAAGTTGAACGGCGCGTCGGTGTCGGAGCCGACACCAGCGAGCGGGATGGTGGCGATACGCCGCGCCCACGCGCTCAGGGGAACCGGCGGCGTCCCTATAACTTCGGCGGCTCTTTGCCGAGGCGGCGGTGTTGTGAGCGAGATTGCCGACGATTCGTGCGCGCCACCCAGGTCGCCAAGCGCGGGCGCGACAAATGTGCCTGCCCCTACACGCCCGAACACGTACCCTTCCGTGCGTAGCCAGTCATACGCTGTCGCCACGGTCAGTCGCGCGACGCCAAGATGAGCCGCGAAATCGCGCGTCGGCGGCAACCGTTCACCCGCGCGCAGGCGACCGGACAATATTGCCGCGCGCAGTTGGTGGTAGAGCTGCCGAGTCAGTCCTTCCCCGGCTCGCTCAGTGCGGTCAAGGGTGATGAGGAGATCAACGCTGCGTTCTTGAATCAATGGTCTGCTCACTTGTGTGCCACCGGCGCGTTCGAGTGGGCCAATGTCTCCAACATCGTAGCACACAGCGCCGCTTGCTTCAATGGTTGACACCGCCGGAGAGCGGATGGTATAGTTCTGTCGCTGGCGACATGCCGGCATTTGCCAAGGTAGCTCAGTCGGTAGAGCACGGCTCTGAAAAAGCCGGTGTCGGCGGTTCGATTCCGCCCCTTGGCACCTTTTTTTGCCCTTTTCCGACTTCGCCCTGGGATGGACAGGCCACCGATTTGACGCCCGCACCCACTGGCGCCTACACTGAGGCGGCGGTGATCGCGTTGGCCAGCGCGACGGCGGGCCACGTGGGGGAAAGTAGAGGGGCAGTCTCGTGCGGGTACAGACGGCGCGCCACGTGAGTCTGACCCGCGTGACCATACGCTCGGCCTCCTGGGCGGCGTTCCTGCTCGCGTCCCTTGCCGTGATGGTTCACAGCCTGCTCTCGATGGTCGCGCTTGGCCCCTCAGGCGCCAGGCGCCTCAGCGCCGTCCAATCCTCGGCCGGCGGCCTCAACTTCATCATCGGCCAGCCACCCACCACCTCGGCGCGCGCCGCCTTCGTCTTCGACGCCGACCTCGGCTTCGTGTACTACGCGCAGAACGCCGACCTCGAATTGCCGGAGGCGAGTTGCACCAAAATCATGACGGCGCTCGTGGCAGTCGAACACGCCTCGCTGGATCAGGTGATTACGGTCGGCGCGGACGCGCAGGCCCTCGTGCGCCCCGATAGCAGCTTCATGGGCCTGCACGCCGGCGAAAAGCTGACACTGCGCGACCTCCTTTATGGCCTGGTGCTGCCGTCGGGCAACGACGCCGCGGTTGCCATCGCCGATGGCGTCGGTGGCACGGTCCAGAATTTTGTGGCGATGATGAACCAGAAAGCGCAGGCGCTCGGCCTGACGCACACCCATTTTATGAACCCGCACGGCCTCGGCGAAGACAACCACTACACGTCCGCGCATGACCTCGCCATCATGGCCGCCGCCGCAATGAAAGTGCCGGCCCTCGTTCAGGTCACCTCCACGCTGCACTACGACATCCCGCAGACGGCCGACCACGCGGCATACAGTCTGGAAACAGGCGACGACCTGCTTGCCGGCGCGCGCTCCCCCTATCCCGGCGCCATCGGCGTCAAGCCAGGCTACACCGGCGACGCTGGCTACTGCCAGGCCTTCGCGGCGGTCCGTCATAGCCATCTGATCATAGGCGTCGTGCTGGATGAGCCATCCTGGCAGGTACGGATCGTAGACATGCGCAATCTCCTCGATTGGGGCTTCGGGCAGGAGAACATCGCGCCGGCGCCTGCCGCGACTCCCTGGTCGTACCCATCGCCCAACCTGTGAGAGTGAGACGTCACAATGTTCCCAATCGCGCACGCCTGGCTTGTCACCCGGATCGTAGAGCGGCCCACACCCGCGCACTATCTGGGCTGCGTCTGGCCCGATATGCTCTTCGGCTCCCCGCTCGACCATACGCAATCGCATCGGAGTGGGCGTATGCTGGCCGCCCACGCGACCGCGCTGGACAGCCCGGAGCATGCTCCCGTCTTTCGTCAGTTCGTGATCGGCGTGCTCACGCACGGTTCTGAGCCGCGCGGCTTCGACTGGTACAGCGACGAGGAGTACGGCGGGCAGGCGCCCACAGCGCGTGGCTACGCCTTCCGGCATGGGCGGGCGCTGGCTGACGAGACGGCGCGCGCCTGCGGGCTGCCACCCGACCTCGGCTGGTGGAAGGCGCACAACATCATCGAGATGGCGTTTGAGCGCGGGCTCTTCCTGGACCACCCCGGCCTGGGAGCTTCGCTGGCGGGAGTCTGCGCGGACAATGCGCTCACGACGGTGATTGCGGGAGAGCTTTCCGCCCTATTCGCAACTCCAGCGGGCGCGCTCTCTGCCGCGATGCGCCGCTTCCCCAGCGTCGTCTCGCTTCACCCGGCGACGCACGAGGCCCTCGCCGAGGTGTACGCCGCGCAGGTGCGGCTCAAGCACCCCAACGCCGCGCCCGACATTCCCGCCCTCACCCGATTGATCGCGCACGCGGGGGAGCTCATCTCGGACAGCAAGCGCGCGTACCTCACGGACTGCGCGCGTCTGGTTGGTGAGATGGTCGCGGACGTCTTGCCAGCGAACGACGCCGCACACTAGCCGCCGGCCCGGTCGCGGTATGTCGCGGCAAAGTCAAGCAGGCCCGCGAGCCCAACGCGCACGGACTCCGTATCGCTCGCCAGTGAAATGCGCGCGTAGCGGGCGGTTGCCGGCCCGAAGGCGATGCCTGGCGCCACGGCGATGCTCCGCTCGCGGATGAGCGCCTCGGCGAACGCGACGCCATTTAACGCTGCCTCGTCGTCACCGGCGATCTGCGCCAACAGGTAGAACGCGCCGGCCGGTATGTACTCCAGCAGGCTACGCTGGCGGAGAGTCTCCACCGCCGCATTGCGCCGCCCCCGGTACGCCGCGGCCATCTCGCGCACAACCGTCGGCGGACTCGCCAGCGCGGCCTCGGCTGCTCGCTGGACGAACAGCGGCAGGTTGTTCACCTGCGCCGTCACGGTGAGCGCCAGAGCGGGCGCGACGGCCGGCGGGGCGATGACCCACCCCACGCGCCAGCCCGTCATCGCGTACGACTTCGAGCAGGTGCCGACCGTCAGGACGCGCCCATCATTGCCGTCCAGCGACGCCGGGCTGACATGCTGGCCGTCGAAGACAAGCTCATCGTAGCACTCATCCGAGAGGAGCCAGAGGTCTTTGCGCCGGCACAGGTCCACGATCCGCTCCATCGTCGCGCGTGGGAAGACCGCGCCGCCTGGATTGGACGGCGAGTTGATGAGCAGTACCGAGGTGCGCGGCGTTACGGCGGCTTCGAGCGCGTCGAGGTCGGGCTGCCAACCCTGGTCCGCGCGTAAGGGGTAGCGGATCATGCGAACATTCGCCGCGGCGAGCATCGCGTCGTAGCCGGCCCAGGCGGGTTCAGGGACAAGCGCATCGTCGCCCGGCGTGGTGAGGCAGAGCAGCGACGCCATCAAGGCGCCTGTACCGCCGGTGGTGACGACGACAGACTCCGGAGCCACCGTGAGGCCATTCACGCGCCCAGCCCGCGCCGCGACCTCCGCGCGCAGCCATGGCATGCCGTTGCCGGGTCCGTAGCCTTGTCGCTCATCGCGCAGCGAGCGCGCCGCCGCCTCGACGATGTGCGCGGGCGTCGGAAAGTCCGGTTCGCCGAATTCGAGATGGATGATGTCGGCCCGCCCGTGGACGAGCGCGCCCAACCGGAACATGGGGTTAGGCGGCTGAGAGGAGATGCCGAGGTTGATCCGCGCCATAGCTCGCCTTCATGTCAACCGAGCGTGTTGACGACCGCGAGAATGCCGACGACCAGCACATTCACACCGAAGAGGATGAACGCCAGGACCGCGGCCGTGCTGTCGCTCTGGCCATTCGCGAAGATCGTCGCGCCCCACACAGCCACACCATGGACCGCCAGGGTATAGAGCGCCAGGAAGATGCCCTGTAGCCACCGACGCACCGGCGTGAGCTTGCCGCGACGATGCACCGGGCGATTGATCGCCTGCGCGCCAAGAACACTGCCGAGCGCCACGACTACCAGCCAGCCGCCGATCAGTTGGAGCCAGGGCGGCGTACGTCCGTGGTTCGCGATCTCTACGGCGCCGAGCACCAGCACAAACGCGCCCCAGAGCACTTCAATCGCCGAGAGTGTCAGCATAACCTTGCCGAAGCCGCTCAACGCTACGTCGCCGAGATGGATCCAGCCCTTCTCTCCAGAGGACTCCGGCAACACGGCCGTCAGGCGATCACGCGCGCCATTTGGCGCAAGCGCGCTTCGCTCCGGCATCTGCGCTTGCGGTCCCGGACGCGCCGCTGGCATAGCGCCTGTACCCATCCGTGCCATCGCGTCAGCCGCAACCGCCTGCTGTTTGCCGGTGCGCGGGTCAATCGCCACAGCGGGCTGCTTTCCTGACCGCTGATTGACAACTGCCTGCTGCCGGCCCGTCCTCTGGTCAACCGGCTTCTCCGGCGAATAGGCGGGCCGTGGCGCGGGCTGAGCCGGCATCCTGCCGTTGGTTCGCCCGGCGAGTGGTCCCGCGAGCGCGGCGCGTTTGCCGGTCCCGTCCATAGGCGCCGGTCCCGCCGAGCCATAGCGTGGCGAGGGGCTCTGCCCGGTGAGGGGTCGGTCACATTGGACGCAGCGCAGCGCGCCTGGCCGGTTCTGCGTGCCGCAGCGTGGGCAGACCTCGCCCATGTTGAGCGTCGGTTCGGCCGGTTTCGCGCCCGTCAGATGCTCCAGGGACGTCTGAATCTCGCGTTGGAGTTGCCGGGCCGATTGCTGGCGGTTGTTCGGGGAGAGTTCCAGCGCGCGCATGATGAGGCGCTCTGTCTCTTCACTCACCCGCCCATTGAGGCGCCGCAGCGGACTCAGCGTCGCGCCGAGCGTCGCGCCGGTCTGCGCCAGCAGTCGGCTAGGAGCCTCCGGCGGATCTTTGCCGGTGAGGCTCGCGTAGAGCGTGGCGCCCAGCCCATAGATGTCGGTGCGCGCGTCGGTGCGTCCCTTGGCCATATACTGCTCAGGCGGAGCAAAGCCGGGTGAGACACCCTGCGCGGCCGTCATCGTCGGATTGCTCTTGTGGTGCAGCTTGGCCAGCCCGAAGTCAATCAGGATGGGCCGATCCTCAGGCGTGATCTTGATATTCGCCGGCTTGATATCCCGATGGATCACGGGAACTGGACGGCTGTGCATCTCATCGAGCGCGCTGCAAATCTCAATCGCCCAGCGCAGCGCCTGCGCTTCTTCCAGTGGGCGCGCGCGTTGCGTCAGGCTCTCATTCAGCAGTTCTTCGAGGTCTTTGCCCTCGACGAAATCCATCACAAGAAACAAACGGCCCATGTCTTCGATGAGATGGTAGCCGTGAGGAATGTTGGGGTGCCGCGAGTTGATGAGCAGCTCCGCTTCCAGCCGAAACTGGTCGCGCACTCCTTTGTCGGGGTCCGATACTTCCTTGATCGCCCGGTCGTAGCCGAAGGTGAGGTCGGTCGCGCGGTAGACGCACGCATACCCGCCACTACCGATCAATTCGAGAATGCGGAAGCGCTTCAACAGCAGAGTCCCAGGAGCGAGGGTGGCTTGCGATGTTGATTGCGGCACCAAGCGCTCCTTTTGTGCGCGCCGACTTCAAGCCTCAAATCGGCGCAGACGCTCCGCGGTCAAATAGCAAAAGCGCGGCGGACAGCGACAGTATGGCATAGCGCATAGCGAAAATCAAGAATCCGCGAGGAAGTACCGGCCCTGGTCCAAACTTTCCGCTAGCCGCCCGGTGTCAGGTCGCCTCCTCGAAGTCGTCGTCGAAGAGACCGGGGATTGGAGTGACGACCATGACACCGCTGGCCAGGTCAATGGACCGCACGAACTCTTTCACGGCGGGCAAGAGCGTCTCCGCGTGTGTCTGGCTGTCCTCGACGACATAGAGGTCGTTTGCGCCGCCGCTTACCACATCGGTGACGACGCCGAGGACCGCGCCGTCCGCGCGCTCAACCCGCAAGCCAATTACGTCGTGGATATAGAAGCGGTCGCCGGCCAGTGGTGTGATCGCGTCGCCGGGCACATAGATCCGCTCCCCACGGAGGAGCGCGCCGGCCTCGGGCGTCTCGACACCCGCCAGCCGCAGGATAACCTGCCGTCCTTGCTGGCGGCCGCCAACCGACTCATAGGGCGTACGCTTCTCGCCCACATAGATCGCCTCGGGGCGCTCGAAGCGTTCGGGGAAATCAGTGAGCGGTCGGACCTTCAGTTCGCCCGCCACGCCGAAGACGCCGACAATCTCACCCACCACGACCCATTGATCTGGGCGCGGGCCGGGCGAATCGCGGCGCGACTCCGCCGGCGTCTCACTCTGCCGGTGGGGGGGCTTGCTCATCAATCTCCAACCCGACGTGCCGCTTACCCTGAACAGTGCCCGAGGCGCGCATCAGCGTGCGCATAGCCTTGGCGACACGGCCCTGGCGGCCAATGACCTTGCCCAGGTCGTTCTCGCCGACGCGCAGCCCAACCACCGTCGCGTAGCGGTCGTTGCGTATCTCGCGGACCTGGACGGAGTCGGGATCGTCTACGAGGTTGCGCGCGATGAACTCAATCAGTCCGTGCATGGCTTTTTCCGTTCGCGGCTCACTTCGTGGCGGCGGCCGGCTTGATCGTGCGCTCTAGCACACCCGTGCGTTCGAGGAGAGAGCGGACCGAGTCGGACGGCTGCGCGCCAACTTGCAACCAGTGGCGCGCGCGGTCGGCGTCAATCTTGATCGTAGAAGGATCGGTCAGCGGATTGTACCAACCGATGTTTTCGATGATGCGACCGTCACGCGGTGAGCGCGCGTCGGCAACCACCACGCGATAGCTCGGCGCGTGCTTCATGCCCATACGCATGAGGCGAATCTTGACCATGTCTGGATCTATCCTCCATACCCGCGATGTCTCGTGTCGGCGCGTGTGTTCAGTGACTCCGCGCCGTCCGGCGCTGGGCACGCTCAACTAGCATACCATGCCTGCCAACTGGGTGTCAACGCGCGCGAAACCGGCAAAAGCATGGCCCGGCGGCTTGACGCGCGGCGGCCGCCCAGCATATCATGCGGACATGAGTGAACGCACCAATCGCATCGAAGACCTCCGGCGCCGCGTAGACGAAATTGCGGTGCATCTTTGACTTGGCCGGCAAGAAACAGCAGATAGACGCCATCGAGCAAGAGTCCCTCGCCCCGGACTTCTATTCGGACCGGTCGCACGCCCAGGCCCGCATGCAGTTGCTCAGTCGCCTGCGCAACGATGTCACGACGTGGGAATCGTTGCAGGCGCGGCTCTCCGACCTCTCTGAGCTGGCGGAGATGCTCGAAGTTGAGGCCGACGCGCCTCTCGAAGCCGAGGTGGCGACCGCCATTCGGGAGATCGAGGCCGAGCTCGAACGGCAGCGCTTTCTGCTACTGCTCAACGGCGAACACGACGCGAAGTCGGCCATCCTCTCCATCCACGCCGGCAACGGCGGCACCGACGCCCAGGACTGGGTGCAGACGCTGCAACGCGCGTATATGCGCTGGGCGGAGTCGCACGGCTATACGGTCGAACTGCTGGACGAGACGCCGGGTGAGGAAGCGGGCATCAAAAGCACGACGTTCAGCGTCTCCGGCCCGTACGCTTACGGCTACCTACGCGGCGAAGCGGGCGCGCACCGGCTGATTCGCCTCTCGCCCTTCGACGCGGCGCACCGCCGCCAGACCTCCTTCGCCAAGGTCGAGGTGATGCCGGACATCGGCGACGATCCGGTGGAGATCACCGTCCGCCCCGAAGACCTCGAAGTGGACACCTTCCGCGCGACGGGCAAGGGTGGCCAGCACATCAACAAGACCGATTCCGCCGTCCGCATGCGCCACAAGCCGACGGGTGTTGTCGTCACGTGCCAGAACGAGCGTTCGCAGATACAGAACCGCGAGCTGGCGCTGCGCGTGCTGAAATCGCGCCTCTACGAACTCCAGCTTGAGGAGCGGGAACGCGAGAACGCGCGTCTCAAAGGGGCGCATGTCGAGGCGGACTTCGGCAACCAGATCCGCACCGTGACCATTCACCCCTACAGTCTCGTCAAGGATCACCGCACCGGCGCCGAGCAGGGCGACACGTCCTCCTACCTGAACGGCGAGATGGACCGCTTCATTCAGGCGAACCTGACCGCCCGCGCCGGGGAATCGGTCGGCGTCTAGCCCAAATACTCCGAGAGGAAGCGCGCAATCGCCGGATACGCGATCAGATTGTTGGCGCGCTTGCCGAACTGGTGGCCCTCATCCGCGAACACGAGCAGCTCCACCGGCAGGCCGCGTCCACGCAGCGCGGCGGCGATCTGCTCGGCCTCGCCGACCGGCACGCGCGGGTCGTTGGCTCCGTGCAACACAAAGAGCGGCGCGGCGATCTTCTCCACTGAGTTCAGGGGCGAGATAGTCTCCAGGAACTCGCGGTCGTTCTCCAGGCTGCCGTACTCTGTCTCGCGCAGTCTGCGCCGCCACGGACCGGTATTCTCCAGGAACGTCACAAAGTTGGCGATTCCGACAATATCCACGCCCGCCGCCCACAACTCTGGATACGTCGTCATCGCCGAGAGCACCATGAAGCCGCCGTAACTGCGCCCGAAGATCGCTATGCGCTTGGGATCGGCGATGCCCGTCTCCGCCAGCCACAGCGCCGCCGAGCGCAGGTCCGCCACCGAATCCATGCGCAGCCGGATATCGTCGAGGCTCTGGTAGGCGAACCCGTACCCGCTGCTGCCGCGCACGTTGGGAGCCAGCACCCCATAGCCCTGCGCCACGAAGTATTGCAGGATGAAGCTGAACTGCGGGCGGAACTGACTCTCCGGGCCACCATGAAC
>DATEGV010000081.1:0-5249 GCA_035279925.1 Ktedonobacterales bacterium
CGAGCGGCGACACCTTCTCTGGACGATCCCGCACGGAGGTCTGCGCGAGCCGCGAGGTGGACTGCGCCATGCTGGCGCCGTTGCTCGCCGCGCCCGCTGAGGAGGCGCTTGCTGGCGGGGCGGTGGGTCCCGCGCTGCTCGTACCGGCCGATGTCTGCGAGGAGGACGTGGCGGTGGTGGCGGTGGTGGCGCCGCCACCGGACTCCTCGATCTCGGCGATGGCAGCGCCGACGCCGACGGTCTGATCTTCGGTCACGAGAATCTTGACAAGCCGGCCGGAGACGGGCGAGGGAAGCTCCGCGGTCACTTTATCGGTGATGATCTCGACGAGCGATTCGTCTTTCTTGACGGTGTCGCCCTCAGTCTTGAGCCAGCGCCCAACCGTGCCCTCATTGACGGACTCACCGAGCTGAGGCATGGTGATCTTGGTAGGCATTCTCGCGCTCCTCCTCATCGCACATCGTCGTGCTGGCCCAGATCGCCAGCGGCTCGCCCGGCGTGGCCTCGTTGCTGTCGCGCGGGACGACTCGATCAAGCGCACTCTCTGGTATCGTACCAGCCGTGCCCCTTGATGTCAATTTGCGCGCGCAATCGCGGTCAGTCTCACCACCTATCGCAATCGTAGCCGTTTTCCGTTTTTTTCGGACACGAGGGTACACCACATCATATCGCGTGAGAGTGGGTCGCGTTGCTTGCGTTCGGCGTCAGCATGTGGCATAATCAGAACAAATTTTCTAGTCATGCGGCCTGAATTCACCGCTTTCGCTGCCGTCAATGAGAATATGAGAATGTGAAACCTGGTGGCGACGATCCGCCGGGATGAGGAGGCAACACATGTCCGAAGGGCAGCACAAAGAATACCCCAGCAACTGGCGGATTGGTCAAGACTTCGATCCAAATCAGCATCTCATGCAGCTCAAGGGTCGCTCGTACTTGAACGTACAGAATCGCCTGCTGTGGTTCATCCGCGACCAGCGCGCGCTGATCGTCGCGGGTCTGGCGCAGGTACCGTACATCGTACAAAGTGATCTCGTCGAGATGGACCGCGAGGCCGGCTGGGCGCATTTCAAGACGTATGTGCGCGACGTGCTCGGCAATGAAGTGACGATGTACGGGTCAGAAGCGGCTAAAGACTTCCCGGATTACGCGGAGAAGGCCAGCACAAAGTCATTGGGACGCGCGTTGCTGGCGCTGGGCTATGGCACGGCGTTCGCGCCGGAGATGGATGAGGGCGAGCGCGTCGTGGATAGCCCCGTCGAACGTAGGCCACGCCCGCAGCCGGCTCCCAGCGCCGCCAGCAACGACGTTCCACAGCAGCCCGTAGCGCGTGAGGTGACACCCGCGCACGTTGGCATGTCGCAGGACGAGCCGGCCGCCACGGAGAAGCAGATGGCGAGCATCCGCAAACTGTGTGAGGTGCTGGGCAAGCCGGAGCCACGCTCCGAGGTGAGCTACACGCGCGCCAAGGAGATCATCACGCAACTCAGCGGCGAATATCAGCGCGTGCGCCGCGCGAGCTAACCGTCAATGGATGGCGCGCGAATGAGCCGGTCGGGTGACATCACTCGGTCGGCTTTTTTGTGCCCGCGATGTGGGCGGCTCGTTTACCAGTAGCGCTCTTCCTTCCAGGGATCGGCGCTATTGCTGTAGCCGCGAATCTCCCAGAAGCCGGGGCGATCCTTTGGCATGAACTCCAACCCGCTGAGCCACTTCGCGCTCTTGTAGGCGTAGAGCTTCGGCACGAGCAGGCGCACAGGCCCGCCGTGTTCTGGCTCCAGGTCCGCGCCGTCGTGCTTGAAGACGATCATCACGTCGTCGTCGTCAAGCGAACTCAGTGGGATGTTCGTGGTGTAGCCAGTGAACGAATGCTCCATGACATAATGGGCGTCCGCCGTCGGCTTTGCCCGTTGCAGAATCTCGCGAATATGCACGCCTTCCCAGGCGTTGTCATACCGGCTCCAGGTCGTGACGCAGTGAAAGTCGGTGGTGAGATTCGTCCTGGGCAGCGCCAGCAACTCGTCCCACGTCAACTCAAACGACTCTTCGACCTCACCCCAGACCTTGAACCGGTAGGCGGTCGCGTCGAACTTTGGCGTAGACTCATACGTGAGCACCGGCCACTTCTTCGTCAGATACTGTCCCGCCGGCAGGCGATCCTGGCCATCAGGGCGCTTTTCGACCGGACCGGCTGGCGCCTTGTGTCCAATTAATCTCGTCAGATCCATTGTGAGCTCCTTGCTGTGCCGGTGTGGAAAGGCAGAACAAACCGGTAACCGCATTGCAACAAATTATGGTGTCACGGCGGCGCATGATGCAAGCGTGGCCAGATACGCGCCACTTGTCCGCGCGGCTCGTCCGTGTGAAAATACACGTATAGTGACGTATTGGCTGAGCCGGGCGGCGAGTTGAGGGCGGGCGATGGATCAGGACACATCTGAAGACCAACATACCCGCGCTCGCCTGGTAGGTCTCTACGCGGGACTATCCCAGGCGCAACGCGACGCCATTGGGGAACTGCTACGCGCGGTGGAAGACGCCGACCCGCCCGACACTGAGCAGCCAGTTGTCGCCGTAAGCGCCGAGTCGTTGGCTGAGTGGCACCTGCGCCTGGGGTTGACGCACCCCGACGCTCTCGCCCGCGCGCTGCGCATGCCCGCCGCGATCATCGCGCTTGGCCTGGCCGCGCCCGATGACGCCGATTGGTCGCGACCCGGACTCCAGGCATGACGAGCGCAACGCGGCGCACGTAATAGACACCGATGAGGAGAAGACGTATGGATCTCAATCTGCGTGGGAAGACCGCAATCGTCACAGGCGCGAGCCAGGGCATCGGCAAAGAAATCGCGCGCCTGCTGCACTCCGAGGGCGTTCACATCGTGATGGTCTCCCAGCATGCGGACACGCTCGAAAAGGCCGCGCGGGCCATCACTGGCCAGTCTTCTCCGGCGGGTGGACGCAAACCGCCCGCAATCCATCCCATCGCCGCCGACCTCACGATGCGCGCCGAGGTGGAACGAATCGGCCAGCAGGCAATCGCGCGCCTCGGTCACGTGGACATTCTGGTGAACAACGCGGCGCGAGCGCGCACGGGGAACTTCTTCGACATGGACGAGGCGGAGTTGCAAGAGGTCTGGCAGGTCAAGGCGCTGGGGTACGTGCGTATGGTGCGGGCCATCGCGCCGCACATGATGGAGCGCGGAACCGGCAGCATCATCAATGTCGTGGGGAGTACCGCGCGGACGCCCACCGAAGACTTCATCGTCGGTAGTATGGTGAACGCGGCGCTGGTCAGCTTCACGCGCGGCATCTCCCGCGAGCTTGCCCGCCGAGGCGTGCGCATCAACGCGATCAGTCCCGGTTGGACCCTGACCGAGCGCCAGGAGCGCAGCTTCGAGATGCAGGCGGCGGCTCAGGGTGCGCCGATGAGCCAGATCATGTCGCAGCATGCGCGCGGCATCCCCTTGAAGCGCCTGGTGTCTACGGGCGAGCTGGCGTCGCTAGCTGTCCTGCTGGCGTCTGACCAGTTTCCCGCGCTGACCGGGGAAGAGATCATAGTGGATGGCGGAGCCACGCCCTCCATGTGACTTGGCAAAACCGAGCGACAAGCACTTGCGCTCACTTGGCCTTCACCCGTATAATGGCGCCGGTCGAGACTCAAGGTGATCAATCACGCGAGGATGAGGCCGCCAGGAGACTCCCTGGCAGTACAGGTTGGATACACAGAAAGGGATCTACAAAGCACATGGAGATCAAAGGCTCCCACAAGTTCGCTGCTCCCCCACAGGCCGTCTGGGACGCCCTTCACAACAACACCCTCCTGCAAAACGCCGTGCCAGGCGCCGATCAGGTCAGTTGGGACGGAACCAACGCGGTGACATTCCATGGCAGCGTCGGAGCGGGACCAGTGAATCTGGGCAGCGTCACTGTCACGGCGCAGGTCGTCGAGCAGCAGGCGCCTTCGCACCTGAAGATCGGCATCAATCGCTCGGTGGCCAACGGCACTGTGACTGTGGATATCGCGCCCGACGGCGCCGGCTCGATGCTCACCTACAACGCCAACATGCAGTTGAGCGGAGCCCTGTCGGTGGCCGACAATCCCATTGTCCGCAACATCGCCGACGGCAAGATCAACGACGTGTTCAAGAAGCTGGATACACAGATCCAGTAGCCCTACCAGTTCCCTGGGAGCAGGCGCGGCCGCATCGTTCCCGCCTGCTCATCCCGTCACTTCCGCTTGCGTCCATGCGCGCCAGGACGGCGCACGGGAGGCTCCTATGCCTGGCGAACCCGCCGACGACGTGCGCGTCTCCTTCGATGTTCCCGCGACGATGCGCGACGGCACGGTCCTGCGCGCCAACGTCTTCCGTCCCGCTCGCCTCGACGCGCCCGCGCCCGTGCTCTTGACGCGCACCCCCTATGGGAAAGACATCGCCGGCGCGCAACCGCTCGATCCCGTGCAGACGGCGCGGCGCGGTTACATCGTCGTGGTTCAGGACGTGCGCGGCGCGTTTGCTTCGGAGGGTGAGTGGTTTCCCTTCGTCCATGAGGCCGACGACGGCGAAGACACCGTCGCGTGGGCGGCCACGCTGGACGGCGCGAACGGGTCCGTTGGTATGTTCGGCGGCTCGTATGTCGGCTTCACACAGATGGCCGTCGCGCAGCGGCGAGCGCCGGCGTTACGCGCCATCGCGCCAATGATCACGTGGGACGACCCGGACGACGGCGTGCTGACTCGCGGGGGTGTCCCGGAGCTCGGCACATCCGCGAATTGGACGCTCCTGCGCGGATTCGATCAGCTCGTCAACCGCCATCAGGGCGACGCCCGCGCGCTGGGCGCCGCGATCTATCAGCTCGCGTCTGAACTCGACAGACTGCCCACGTCTGGGTACGCTGAGCTGCCCCTTGGCTCGTTTGGTCCACTGGCCCGCATGCGGATGTTGGACGCCTTCGCCGCTGGCGTTCAAGAGCCACGCGACGCCGCGCTCTTCGACGCCCTGCGCGTGGGCGGCGATCACACGCGCGCCGACCTACCGGCGCTGCACATCGGCGGCTGGTATGACGTGTTTTTGTGTGGCACGATCCGCAACTTCCTGAGCATGCGCGAACGTACCGCTCCGGCGCAATATCTGCTGATCGGCCCGTGGTCACATGGCAACGTCGCTCATGTGCAGGGTGAGCGCGACTTCGGCATGGCGGCGTGGGGCGGTCTGGTGGACCTGCGCGCCGATCTGATGACCATCCAATTGCAG
>DATEGV010000082.1:0-9197 GCA_035279925.1 Ktedonobacterales bacterium
TCGACGTACATGACATCCCGGTACGCCGGATTCTTCGTGCTGGTGCTGGCCCAGAGGCAGCGTTGGGAGGCGGCGCCCTGCGCTCGCAACGTCTTGAAGCGATTGCCGTGAAAGATGTCGGTGTACTTGGCGTAGGCGAGCCGCGCGTTGGCGACTGCCGCCTTCCCCCGCAGCGACCTCAGTTCCTCTTTACGCGACTCATCGTTCTCCGTAGCGATCTTCTCGTCGAGCAGTTTGTCTACGAGCGTGTCCACCCGGCTAACGAAGAAGCTTGCGACCGACGCGATCCCCGTGACGGAGTGCCCGTCGCGCAGGCGATGCTCCAGACCACGGATATAGGCCTCAGCGACCTTTTCGTAGCGGTCCAGCGAGAAGATGAGGGTGACGTTGATATTCACGCCCTCGTAGATCATCTCCTCGATAGCCGGCAATCCCTCTGACGTGGCGGGAATTTTGATCATCACATTTGGGCGGTCGGCCGTCTTGGCAAGGCGCCGCGCCTCCGCGATGGTGCGTTTCGTGTCATTGGCGGCGACGGGCGACACTTCGAGGCTGATGTACCCGTCCTGTCCGCCGGTGCGCTCATAGATCGGCCGCAGGATGTCGGCGGCGCTCTGAATGTCCTCAACCGCCAGCGACTCGAAGATCTGCTGAGGGTCGCTCACTCCCTGCCCGACCAGGCGTTTGATCGCCTCGTCATAGTCGGTGCTGCCGTCAATCGCCTTTTCAAAGATCGTTGGATTTGAGGTGACGCCGACGACCGCGTCCTCATCAATCAGGCGTTGCAAGTCTCCCGATACAATGAGACCACGACGAATGTTGTCATACCAGATGCTTTGCCCCAGCCGATAAACTTCGGCCAGACGATTGCTCGCCATATAGTCGCCCCTTTTGTACGAACGCACGCAGACGGCCGGTGTTCAGCGCTGCTGGCGGAGTGGACGGACAGGCTCGTCCGACCGCAAGGATACCGCGCGCCGATCACATTATGGCGCCTCCGCGCGGCGCGTGCTATCGTGGCGCGTGAAACATTCCGCGCGTGGAAGGCGCTCGTATCCATGTCGAACCATGTGGTCCGCAGGGTATGGGCCAACGTTCCGCTGTCACTGTACCAGTCGGGCTTTCGCGGGCGCAAGCTCAACCGTGTGACGAGCGATTGGGTTGTGATAATCGGAGCTAGGCAATCCCGCGCGCGCGTGGTACAGTACCAAGCGCTACACGAGCACAAGGAACCCTGATTCGGGTGAGAAGCGAATGGATATTAACTATCGCATATTACGCGCGCTCGGCAGAATCCTGCTGTTCCTACAGATGCGTTTGCATGTTCGCAACGCCGCGCGCGTACCCACAACCGGCCCGGTTCTTGTCGTGAGCAATCATCTTGGTTCCACCGATCCACTGACGATTGCGGTGGATATCCCCCGCCAAATGCGCATCGTCGCCAAGGCGGAGCTCTTTGACTGGCCGTTCATCGGCTGGCTCGCGCGCCGAGGCGATGTCATCCCGATACGTCGGGGGGAATCCGACCGCGACGCCCTGCGCACCGTGCTGGACGCGCTCTACGCCAACCAGTGCGCCCTGGTTTTCCCGGAGGGCGGCTACCGCCAACCGCCTGATATCGCCAGCATGCTGCCGGTCAAGCCAGGCGCGGCATGGCTCGCGCTCAAAACCGGCGCGACCGTCGTTCCTGTCGGCATTTGGGGCACCGAGTACGTCTGGTCACGGGCGCGCGGGTGGCGCGTGTGGCACCGGCCCAGAGTGTACGTTGCTTTCGGCGAGCCGTATCTGCCCGTCCCGCCACGCGGAGTCTCCACCAAGGCGGCGACCACGGCCGTCGCGGAGGAGATGGCGCGCCGTATCGCGGAGCTGCTCCCAGAGGCGTATCGCGGCTATTACGGTGACGTGCGCGCCGGGGTGCTGGTAGGTAGCTGACCCACGCCGCACGGTACGAGCGCGCGTCTACCCGAGCAGTGTGACGAGCGCGCGGCCGGCCAGCATCAGCCGTATCGCCCGGGTACTCGCGCTGACCACAAGATCATAGGCGCGGCTCATGCTCTGGTCCAGCGACATTGGCCCATCCGCTAACGGCACGGCGGCGGCGATACCCAGCGTGTCCAGTTCGCCGGCGGAGAGCGCCATCCGACCAACCAGCGCGATCACCGGCGCCCCCGCCTCGCGTCCGATCGCCGCGACGGCGCTGACCGTCTTGCCATATGCGGTCTGCGCGTCCAGTTGCCCCTCGGCGGTGAAGATCGCGGCGGCGCCCTGCGCGTGCGTCCGCAGGTGGACGGCGTCGAGCACGAGTTGCGCCCCCGGTGTCAGTTCGGCGCCTGCGAAGGCCATCAGCCCGGCGCCGAGGCCACCCGCCGCTCCGGCTCCCGGCACATCGGCAATATCCTTGCCCAGATCGCGACGAACAACCTCCGCGTAGCGCGCCAGCGCTGCGTCCAGTTCCTCGATCTCGGCGGGGCCGGCGCCCTTCTGCGGCCCGTAGATGGCCGACGCTCCCGTCGGGCCACAGAGCGGATTGGAGACGTCACAGGCGACCTGCACGCGCACGGATGTCAGGCGAGGATCCAGATTATCGGTGACGATGCGGTCAAGGCCACTCAACGCGCCGCCGCCGAATGGCAACTCGCGCCCCCGCCCGTCCAGCAGCGACGCCCCAAGCGCCTGCGCCATCCCCGCGCCGCCGTCGTTGGTCGCGCTGCCGCCGATGCCGATGATGAGACGCTGGCAGCCGGCGTCCAGCGCCGCGCGCATCAATTCGCCGGTGCCGTAAGTACTCGTGATGAGGGGATCGCGCCGATCCAACGGCACAAGTGGTAATCCGGACGCGGCGGCCATCTCGATCACCGCCGTCCGTTCGGTCGCCCCAGCCCCGGAGCCCAGTATGCCGTATTCGGCGATGACGGGGTCGCCCAACGGGCCGGCCACCGCGGCTGTGAGTAGCTCGCCGCCCGTGGCCATGACCAACGCGCGGACCGTCCCTTCGCCGCCATCGGCAACGGGCAATACGACGATATCCGCCTGCGGCAGCGCCGCGCGTATGCCCGCCGCGATGCCCTCAGCGACGCGCGGGGCGGCCAGACTGCCTTTAAGCGCCTGCGGAGCGATGACGATCTTCATGGGGCGCTCCTATCCCCCGCCCGCCAGGGGGGACTTCTCAACCGTAGCGCAGCGTGTTGTCGGTGTGGAGACGACCCATGACATCGGCGAGAATCGTGAGCGCCACATCGTAGCCGGCGACGCGCCCGGAATGGAACATCGCCTGCGCGCCGTACTGCTCCTTCTCCCAGGCTGCCAACGCGCTCTGACGATCCGCGACGGTCTGCTTCCAGATCGCGGCGTCCTCCACGTTCGCGCCCGGCCCGGCCAAATAGGTCGCCGTGCTGCCAAGCACCTGCGCCTGGCCCTGCCAGTTGAGGATATCGTCGCGTGTGTCCGCTTCCTGCGCCTCATGGTTCGCCCGTTCCGCCCACGCGCTCAGCCGGTCAATCGCCTGCTCCCTGTTCACGCTCTGCCTCTCCCGTTATCGTCCGACCATGCGCTGCCCGCTCGTGTGTGGCGTGGCGGCGTCGCCAGTAGCATACTATACCACGCGCCCCCGTTCCCAATGCAGGCGAACTCGGTTCCCGGCATGGGCCAAACAGGGCAAGTCACTCCCCACGGGGCAGGCATTGTGCGTTACTTGTCGTGAAGCGTCGCGCACATCCGTTATGAATGGTAGACGCGACAACGCACGAGCGACACGCAACTGCGACGCACGCGGGACGGGAGCAAGGGATGTCCACGGTACAGGAGACGGCGATTGCGGGCGAGAGGCGGGCTGTCCCGACGCCTGGGACACGCCGCAACTCCGCGCGCGCCTGGATCCGCCAGCCTGATGTGCGCGCCGCGCTCACGGCGACCTTCGCTCTGCGTCTGTTCACTTCAGCGTTCGCGGCGCTCATCGTCTCCATGCTGCACGCCACCTTCATCAGCGTCTCCGTTCAGGCCGACACGCAGGGACAGGCGGCCGGGCTAACCATTGTGCCGACCTCCCTGCATGGGGTCGCGCAGTTCCTCACGACACCTTGGGTGCGTTGGGACGCCGATGTCTACGTGAAGATCGCGGAACACGGCTATGCCTGGTATGGCAGCACGGCGTTCATGCCCTTATATCCCGCGCTGGTCCATATCGGCGGACTTGGTTTGGGCGGCCACTACATCCTGGCGTCGCTCATTCTCTCGACCGCCGCGTCGTTCTTCATGTTCCTGTACCTGTACCGGCTCGTCGTGCGTATTACCGGCTCGGTCCGCGTCAGCCGGTACACGCTGGCTGTCTCCTGCCTGCTGCCCGTCGCCTTCTTCTTCATGGCGCCGTACACAGAGTCCCTCTTTCTGGCGCTGGCGTTCGCCGCGACGCTGGCCAGCCTGGATGGCCACTGGGGTCGCGCCGCGTGTTGCGCCGTCATCGCCAGCGTCACCCGGCAACAGGGCGTCCTCTTGAGCCTGCTCGCGGTTCCCGCGCTCTGGGACGCTGTGGTCCAGGCGCATCGGCGGAATCTGCCCTGGCGGGAGCGCACGGCGGTCGCGTGGCGTCAAGCGCGGCGGCCTCTGCTGTTGGTAGCCGCCGCTGTCGGCGCGTACGCTGTGTGGATTGTCTGCCTGACCGTCATCGCGGGCGCGCCCGCCCCCTGGCAGGTGCTTACCTCCTCACATGGGTGGCGCCAGCACTTTGAGATTCCTGGCGCGGGCGTGTTCAACGACCTCAGGACCATCGTTCAGAATCCCGGTCACACGCTGGCCCACAAAATGAGCCTGCCCCTGGATGTGGTCGCCGCGTTCCTCGGCGCGCTCGGCCTTTGGCTCTCTCGAAAGCGTCTGCCCGTGGGCCTCTTGCTGTTCCTGCTCGCCTGCTGGTGCGTGGCCCTCGTCAAGCTGGAGCCGACCGGATGGACCAATAGCGCCGCCCGCTATCTCCTCGTTTTGCTGCCCGTCTGCATCGTACCCGCCACCTGGCTCGCAAATACCCGCCCGTCACTGCGCGCCGCCTATATCGGCTTCTTCGTGGTCGTGAGCTGCCTCTACCTCACCGAATGGGTGCTCTGGTCATGGGTAAGCTGACGGGACGGTTGTTGAACCGTATCCAAGCGGTCCGGAGCATGCGCCCCAAGCCAACTTCCCCGATGAGCGGGACGGGCATCCAAGGGTGCGGGCTCATCGGCAGGCTTGCGCTCGGCACGTTCCTGTTCTCCAGCGCCGGCTGGATCGAGACGACCACCGAAGGCGCTCGCTCCGCGCCCGTGACCCTCCTGATGGTCGCGCTTGCGCTCGCCGGCCTGGCGCTGCTCTGGAGCGCGGCGGCCAGACCGCGACGTGCGGAGCGCCCGAAGACTTCCGCGCCGACGGGACGCCTCCCGCGTGTCCTGCTGACAAGCGCGCTCACCCTCAGCGCCGCGGCCACCATCGTCCTCGGTGTGGGACTCATCATGACGAACACGCCAGCGAACGCTTACGGCTCGGACGACGCCGCGTTCAACCACTACAACGCGCGCCTGGCGCTCGACGGCGTGAATCCCTACACGGCAGATGGTCAGTTCTGGGCGGCGGTGGCCGCGTTCCCCCACGCTGGGGCGACTCCGCTGCGCCGGGGCCGCTACGCCAACTCGCGGTTCGGCCCATCCCTCACGCAGCTTGTCGCGGATGTGCGCGCGGAGCTTGCGAATCCCGCGTCGCGCGGGCCAGAGTTTGATCCCGCGTCGCTGCACAGTTATCCGGCTCTCGCCTTTCTGGTCAACGTTCCCGCGCTTGCCCTCGGCTCCGCCACGACGCTGCCCGTGTCTTTCCTCGCGCTCGTCGCCTTCCTGCTGGCAGCGGTCTGGGGCGCTCCCCGGTCGCTGCGTGGCGGTCTCTGGCTCGCCCTGCTGTCGAACCAGATCCTTGTCCTGCTCGCATTGCGTGGATCGTTCGACATCATCGCGCTTTTGCCCGCGCTGCTGGCCTGGCGCACGCTCGACCGGCGCTGGCTCTCGCCGATCCTGCTTGGAGTCGCCTGCGCGGTCAAGCAGCTCGTGTGGCCGCTGCTGCCGTTGTACGCGGTGATCGTGTGGCGGCGCGACGGTCCACGGGCGGCGCTGACGCGGCTGGGCGTTGTGGGCGTCGCGTTCCTCGTTCCCAACGCGCCCTTCATCGTCGCGGGCCCAGGGGCTTGGCTGCGCAGCATGCTGCTACCGGTCACGCTGCCGGAGTTTCCGTCGGGCATCGGGTTGGTCGCGTTCGCGCGCGCGGGTCTGCTGCCGCTATTCCCCAGCATGGTCTACACCACACTGGAAGTCGCCGCGCTGGTGGCGCTCGTGGTGTGGTTCGCCCGCGCCAGGACCATGCCCCGCCCGGAACTCGCCCTCATCGTAGGCTTGTTGCCGTTCCTGCTGGCATGGCACAGTGCGACGACATACTTCGCGGCGATTCCCGCGCTTGCCGTCTACGCAAGCATCGCCGCCCGCGCCGCATCGGGTGACCCCTCCACCGCGCCAGGATCATCGCCTGTGGGCGCCGCAGACGCCGTATCGGTCGTCGCGATTACTCCCACTTGAAGAGCCGGGCCGCCGCCACGAGGATAATCGCCGCCCACACCATGAGCAGTATGACGCTGCCCGCATGGACTCCCTGGTTGGTGAGCGCCCCGCGTAACGCGTCGCTGAGCGCCGCCGGCGGCAAGACATTGCAGATCGCCGCGACCGGCCCAGGAAAGTGATCGGTCGGCACGAAGATGCCGCCAATCGCCAGGAACACGACGTAGAGGCCGTTCGCCCCTGCCAGGGTCGCCTCCGCGCGCAGGCCACCGGCCATCAGCATCCCCAGCCCCGCGAAGACTAACGTGCCGAGCAGCGCGATGGGCACAGCCGCCCACGTTCCAGCCGCCGGACGCCACCCGAAGAACAGGACGGCGATACCCACCAGCAGAATGACCTGGACGATCTCCAGCGCCAGCACCGAGACGAGTTTCGCCGCGATTAACCCCCAACGCGGTAGTGGCGAGCTACCCAGGCGCTTCAACACGCCATAGTACCGCTCGTAGGCGGTGGCGATGCCCAGGCTGACCATGCCGGTCGAGATGATGGCGACGGCGATGATACCCGGCAGCAGGAAATTGATGGCCTTCCCGGCGACCTTCGGCACCGGCAGAATCGAGCCGAAGAAGACCAGAAACAGCACGGGCATGACGATTGTCACGAGGACGCTCTCACCACGGCGCAGTGTCATGGTCAACTCGGCGCGCGTCTGTCCTAAGACGGCCTGGCTCACAGGCGCGGCTCCGGCGAACGTGGCTGGCTGGCGCGCGCTTGATGATGTCGTGGCGTTCACTCGCGTATCTCCTTCCCCGTAAGGCGCAGGAATACATCTTCCAGGGAAGAGCGTCCGACCCGTACCTCGCTGAGTTCGGCGTTGTGATCGCGCAGCCACGTAGTCAACTCCACGAGCAGCTGCGGCGCGTCTCCGGTCTCCAGCGCATACCTGCCCGCGCTGTCCTCGCGCGCCGAGCGGGCCGCCGTAAGCTTGCCCAGCGCCGCGACATCCAGGCCCGGCGTCGCCGTGAGGTAGACATGCGTCGTCGTGGTGGACTGTTCGCGGGTGAGGCCAGCGGGCGTATCGAGCGCGATCAACTCGCCACTGTCAATGATGGCGATGCGGTCCGCGAGGCGCTCGGCCTCGTCCATGAAGTGCGTCGTCAGCAGCACGGTGGCGTTGCGCTCCTTCAGGCCACGAATGATGTCCCAGGTCGCGCGGCGCGCCTGCGGGTCCATCCCGGTCGTCGGCTCATCCAGAAAGACGAGACGTGGCCGGCCAACGAGCGCCAGCGCCAACGCCAGACGCCGCTTCTGGCCGCCGGAGAGCTGTCGGCAGCGTGTCTGAGCCGCCTCCGTCAGGCCCACCAGGTCGAGCAGGTCGGCTGGCCGCTCCGGCTCCGCGAAGAAGCGGGCGAAAAGCTCCAACACCTCACCCGCGCGCAGGCTCGGGTAGAGGCCATCTTGCTGCAACATTACGCCGATCTGTGGCTTCAGCGCGGCGGACTGCCTGGCGGGATCAAGCCCCAGTACGCGCGCCACGCCCGCATCGGCGGTCCTATACCCTTCTAGAATCTCGACGGTCGTCGTCTTGCCCGCGCCGTTCGGTCCCAGGAGGGCGAAGATCTCCCCCGGCCGGACCGTGAACGAAAGGTCGCGCACGGCGGCGCGCCCGTTGTACGCTTTGGTGAGGCCCTCCACGCGGATCGCCGCGTCGGTGGCCGAGGTGGACACATCAGGCTGCCCACGAGAGGATCGTACGTTGGCTGCGCTCATCTAAACTGTCGTCCGTATCGGTTGCGCGGGCGCCTGGCCGATCCACTATCACCGGCAGGCCGCGCACTCGTCCATCTCGTACCATACCCGCGCCGCCTTCGCCGCGCAAGAGACTCACCGTATCCGCGGGCCGCCGACCGCCCCGCACAGACGTGTATAATGCGCTGGCGACCTGTGCGGTCGCCGGTGTTCTGGTAGAGAGAGCGTCATATTCATGTATCAGCGCGCGACCCTGGCGAACGGCATCCGCATTCTCACGTCCCGTATGGCCCATGTCCGCTCCGTGAGCATCGTCTTCCACTTCGGCGTCGGCTCCCGCTATGAACCCGCTGAGTCCTCCGGCGTCTCCCACTTTATCGAGCACATGCTTTTCAAGGGGTCCGAACGTTACCCAACCGCGCAGATCATCTCCGAAAGCGTCGAGGGCGTCGGTGGCATTTTGGATGCGGAGACCGGCAAGGAGGTGACGGTGTTTTCCGCGAAGATCGCCAGTCGCCACTTTGACCTCGCCATGAACTTGCTGGCTGACATGGTGCGCTTTCCCCGCTTTGATCCGGCGGAGATCGAGAAGGAGCGGCGCGTCATCATCGAAGAACTCAACATGTACCGCGACAGCCCGCAGGATTGGGTGAGCGTTCTCGGCGAGGAGGCGTTCTGGCCGGACCTTCCCCTTGGCAGAGAGGTCGCGGGAACGCGCGAAACGGTGGAGTCGCTGTCGGCGGAGACGATGCGCTGTTATCGCGCGTCACACTACGTGCCGAGCAATCTCGTGATTGCCGTCGTCGGCGACATCGAACACGAACAGGTTGTCGAGAGTGTTAACCGGCTACTCGGTGACTGGCCCACCGGAGTCGCGCCGTTGTGGACGCC
>DATEGV010000083.1:0-5566 GCA_035279925.1 Ktedonobacterales bacterium
GCTACCATCGCGAGCTGTTCAAGGCGGCTGGCGAGGCGGGCGTCATTACTCCTGAAGACGTTGCCATCTTCGAAGATCACGGCTATGTCGGGCTATATAACGAGACGGCGCAACAGATCTCCGAGCGCAAGGGTCTAAAGCCCAAGCAGAACATCTCCGACTTCATGGGGAGCACTGAAACGGCCGCCAACGGCTTTCGCGCCGCCCTTGCCCGCGAGATGCTCAAAGGCGAGGATGTGCGGGAGAAGAGTGAATCGAATCAGGTGCATCACCGTTCTGGACGCATCGTGCGGCAGGCGATGAGCGAGGCTGGTGTGGTTCCACCCGAGCAACTGCCAACGCCGACGAGGTGCATCCAGCAGGTCCGGCGCGATCTCGCGCGGCAGCAGCGCATCGAGGAAGAGGATCGCCTCGGCCTGTTTGGGCCGCTGCTACAAGCTGGCGAGAATACAGCGGGCGGCGAGCGGGCGCCGGACGAGGGCCAGAAGCGCCCACTGGACTAGCGACCACTCGCACTCGCGCTGATCTCGACCATTGGGTCGTACTGGTCGGCTGGCTGCGCCACATCGTTTGGCGGCTGCTCCACACGCTCGCGAGCGGTGTTGCGCCGACCGGTGATGGGAACGTGGCGCGCGGCGGTGGCCAGCCCAAAAAGGGGCATGTTCGCGTAGATTGACTCGTAGTGTCCTGCCGGAACCAGGTACGACTCGTGAAAGATACCCACGCTGCCATCGTTGCCGATCACGCGATTGAAGCGGCGCCAGGCGGCGAGGTGCGGATCTTCCCGGTCGCGGGCAAACCGCTCCAAATCCTCGAACGAACGCCAGTATTGCACCATGAGGACGGTGCGCCCCGCCCGGAAGTTCATGCCGCCCAGGAAACCCTTTTGCGGATGCTGGTAGAGCGTTCGCAGCATCGGGCCCATCGCCAGCGCCGTCGGTAGCCACTTGCGAATCGCCCGCAAGCGATTGACGCGCATGCCGATCAGAAAGACGACGAACGAGCCCTCGAGCTCAGCCGTATACCGGCCCGCAAATACCTTCGCCATCGTACCGCCCTCCCGGAATCATCGTGTAGATTGCACCGTCTAGATTAGACGATCTGATTTGTATGGTATACTATTGATGATTGCCCTGTCAAGTGTCTCGTCCTGGAGGAGCCTATGTCGCCGGTCGCTGATGATCTCTCCATGTCGTCCTTCGTTATCCTCGGCCTGCTCTCTGTCTGCGGGCCACGCACCCCCTATGAGCTCAAGAAGCTGGTAGATGGCTCCATCGGCTATTTCTGGGATTTTCCCCGTGCCCAGTTGTATGTCGAGCCGGAGCGCCTGCGCTCGCGAGGATTGCTGGCGGAGGAGCGCGAGAGCGAAGGGCGGCGGCGGCGCACCTATCGGATCACGGAGGCCGGCCTGGCGGCGCTTGGCGAATGGTTGGGCGCGGCGCAGACTCGCGAGGTCGAGCTGCGTGACGCCGGTCTCTTGAAGCTGTATTTCGGCGCGCTGATGACTACCGAGGAGGTGATCGCGCTCGCCCGGCGTGAAGCGGAGACGCATCGCCGGCGCCGCCAGACCTATATAGCTATCGCGCGGGTCCTGGAGCAGCAACCCGAGGAGGCCTTCTCGCTGGCGACGCTCAGGCTGGGTCTGCGCTATGAGGAGATGGAGATCCGGTTTTGGGAGGAGACCGCCGCCGATCCGCCGCGCGTCCCGCCTCCTCACGTCTGAGGCATGTCGCCAGGGCAAGCCGCGCCTCGTGAGAACTTCTGGCAAGTGGGCGTATTACCTCATAAGTCGGGGATGGGATCTCTGGATGTGGATCGTTCGCCGGTGCGCAGTGGATCAGGCGCGCGCAGGTTCATGACTGATGCCCCGAAGACGCTGTTTGGAACTCGCCAGGCGTCAACCGGAGGGCGGGAATGTCACTGCGATCGTTCAGCGTCGGCTGCGCCGGCATCCTGCTCCTGCTCGGCTGCTGGGCCGCCTTTGGGGCGGTCCGCTCACTCCGCAAGCGCAGGTGGCGTGGGATCTTCTCCGCGCTGGTAGCCCTCTGCCTGTTCGCGCTCGCCGCCGCCCCGGTGTCGTATCTCGCCGGCGTCGGCGCGCCACACGCCGTCCACAACAAGCCCGCGCCCGTACCCGACACGGCGATCACGTTCTATTTTTGGAGCGGGACCAACCTGATAGATAACCCGCCATCGCGGCTCTTCGCGCTGCGCGCGCGCACCGGCGCGATCCTCTGGCAGCGATCGCTGCCCTCCTGCCGCGCCTGCGTGGAAGTGGACGGCGACACCGTGTATGGCGTGTCCGGCGGTAATTACACCAGCACGCAGGCGTTCGCGCTCGACGCCGCGACCGGGGCGACGCGCTGGCAGCGCACAGTGGATGGCATGCCCTCCCCGGATGCGGTGCGGTTGGTCGGCAACACGCTCCTGCTTGGCGTGACGACCCACGGACCGCTGAGCGCGCCGACGCCTGGCCCAAATGGCGTCATCGCTCCCACGCCCGCTGGGTACCAGCCATTGACCGCTGGGATCATCGCGCTGAGCTCTTCGGATGGGCAGGAGCTCTGGCGCGTCTCACTTGGCCCCATGGGCTCGACGAACCTACCGATCGTCGGCGGGACGAACGCGTTCTATGACCTGCCGGCCCACTCCACCGTCGAGGCGCGGAGCCTGAGGGACGGTCATCTGCTTTGGGCAGCGACGATCGCCAATGGCGCTATCCTGGTCGGGCCGGATCCCGTCTTCGACCTCTCCGACGACGGAGCGGTTACCGCTCTCAGCGCCACCAACGGCGCGACGCGCTGGAGCTTCGGCGATCACGACACGTTCAGCACGGCGACGCTCTCCGGTGACGCGCTCTTCGTCGCCGCGCAGCGGAGCGACTCCCCATACTACGCGAGCGACAACCCCGTGACGGTGTACGCGCTGGGCGCCGCTACGGGCGCGCTGCGCTGGAGCTTCCTAACACACTCGCAGACTGTGGAGTTGTACGCCTCCGATGATACGGTCTACGCTGCGGGAGAGAACGGCCTGTACGCGCTGCGGACCGCGGATGGAACCGTGCGCTGGCAGACGGGGACAATGAACGATTGGGGCAAATCACCCTTCACTCCCATCATCGGCTCGGCGCTGTACGTCGCGCACGCCGCTACGCTGCCTCCCGAAGACCTCATCGGCATCGTTTTCTCGAAGGAACAGGTGTACATCTCCGCGGTGGACACCCGCGATGGCTCCCTGTGCTGGAGCGTGCCTGTCGGCCCGGCGTTCGGCTTCCAGCAGCATCTGTAATCGAGATGAGTCGTATCTCCTCCCCCAACTGGTCCACCCGTGCTGGTACTCCTGGGTACTGACGGGAGCGCGCCAGCCCACCTATGGTAGTCTTTCCTCACCGCAAGGCGAGCGGTGTGATCGCATCAGCGGCCAGGGGACGACGTATGGCGAGCTACACGGGACAACGCGAGCAGGAGCTGGCGCGGCGCGTTCGGCGCATGCTCATCGAGCAGAGCGCGCTCTTGCAGGAGGAGGCGCCGGACGAGTTTGTGTGGCTCACCAAGCATTTCCAGGAGGAGCAGCGCTTCTTCGAGGACGAGCTGGGCGCGCATCTCGAGCTGCGGCTGGGCCGCTGGGCGCGGGCGTACTGGCCAGCGCCGCCTCGCCAGCGCGAGCTCTGCGTCGCCGACATCTTCGAGCTGACGGCGCGCAAGCAGACCGCCTACGCCTGTCTGATCCGCGCGTATCGCAGCGTGCGCCTGCTCGAAGCCGGCGAATCCGCCAACACCTTCCGCTTCTCCGAGCTTTTCCGCTACGTCGCCGAGGAGGGGCAGCGGCAATCGCCCTGGCTCAGCTTCGACGAGGGCGTTATCAATGAGGCGCTGGCGACGCGGGGCGAGGCCGACGCGGATGAGGAGGACGAGATCGCGGAGACGACGGGAGCCAGATCGCGGAAGCGGGGCGCGCAGAGCGAACCGGCGAGCGCGGGGCGAGCGACGAAGGCGAAGGTGGCCGTCGCGGCTCCCAAGCTGGGCGCGGCGCAGCGCGTGCGGGCCAACCAGCGCGCGTTCTATCAGGCGTTTGCGGCGTTCGAGCGGTATCGTCTGCTGCGGCGCATCGGCGCGGACGACCGCCAGCGCCCCGACGAGCGCTACAAGCTGGACGAGCGCGACTTCGGCGGCGTCTACGAGTTCACCGACCTGATTGACCGCTTCCTGCCGCCGGCGGGGCTGGTCATCCACGACGACCTCAACCGCGACGACGAGACCGGAGGCGACCGATGAGTGTTTCCCGCGCGCCACATACCCCACCCGCCCGCAAGGGACCCGGACGCGCCTGGATTCGCCGCATCCGCCTCATCAACTGGCACGGCCACGAGAACGCCGTGCTGGACGTGATGGGCGATATGCTCGCGATCATCGGCGAGAACGGCTCCGGCAAGTCGCTGATCCTGGACGCGATAGACTGGGCGCTCTTCCCGGCCTCCAATAAGCAGTTCAACGCGGCGGCGCGCGAGGGCGGCCGCACCAGCAAGCGCACCCTCTCGAACACCATCCTCTTCTTCGACCCGCACGGCATCGAGCGACCGGACAAGGGATGGCGCCGCCAGCGCACCGTCGGCTACTGCGCCGTCGAGGTGGAGCATGAGGGCGAGGGGCGCTGGGTCTATGGCTCCGCCGCCGCCGCGACCCCCCACGCCGCGCACCCGTTCTACTACGCCATGCCGGCCACCTTCGATCAGATGACGTTCCTGGAGGTGACGCCCAAAGGCCAGGCGCCCTTGCAGATGCCGGAGTTCCGCGCGGCCAACGACGCGCTCGCGAACGCGAACAACGCGGGTGGCGCCGTCTTCAACGCCAGCCAGGCGGAGGACTATAACCGGCTCGTCGCGCGGCGGCTGCTCAACATCGAGGGCGCCGACTGGCAGCGGCGCTATGACGCGCTCTACGACGTGCTGCACCGCATGCTCGGCCTCAAGGTTGACGACGCGCTGGTCTCCGATCCCAGCGGCGTGGTGCGCCAGTTCCTGCCCGTTGTGGATCGCCCGCACCTGGAGCGGCTGGTGGAGGGCCTGGAGGGCATCCAGCGCATTCACCGCGACATCGAGGAGTATGAGAAGCTGCGCGCGACACTGGCCGGCGTCGTCGAGGCGCGCAAGAAGTATCACGACGCCGTGCTGCATCACGCCTCGCTGGCCTGGCTCAAGACCGCCTGGGCCGACGACGACGCGACACGGGCGCTGACCGAAGCCGATGACACGTTGCGCGAAGCGGAGTCCACGGTGCGGCAGGCCGAAGCCGACGAGGAGGCCGCCTACGCCGAGGAGCACGCCGCCCGCCGCGAGCTCGAGGCCGTCCAGCAGTTGCACCAGGGCGAGGTGGTCCAGGCCGTGGCCCGCGCCAACGAGTCCTTGCAGGCCGCCCAACACGCGCAGGACCGCGCCGCCCGCGAACTGCGCCAGGCCGAGGAGCGCCTGCAACGCGCGGAGGAAGCCGTCGCCGCCGCGCGTGTCTCGCTGGACTCCGAGCGGGAAAGCGCCGCGAGCCGTCTGAATGAACTGCGGACGCGGGCGTCC
>DATEGV010000084.1:0-5585 GCA_035279925.1 Ktedonobacterales bacterium
GTTGTCGCCGGAGGAGGCGATGAAGGTGACGGCGTTCTGTGTCGTCGCCTGCTGATAGAAGCTGGCGAACTGCTGAATCACATGTTGCCCGCCGCTATCCGCGAGCGTCGCCTCCGAGGCGCCCCAACTCTGTGAGACGACGTTGCCCAACTTTTGCTGCACGGCGTACTGCTCGAGCTGCAAGAACTGCGGGAGGCCGATCGTGCCCTCCGTCTCGCTGACTGGGCTGGTCAGGATCACGATGTTCGCTCCTGGCGCCAGGGCGTGGACAACCTGCGTATCCAGCTCGGTCTCCTCCGCCCAGCCCACCATGTCCGAATTGCTGGGATCGAACGCGGTCGTACCGAGCGGCGACAGGATCGTGAGCGAGACCGGCGGCAGACCGAACTGCTGATCGAAGGTATTGATATCGCGCTGCGCCGTTGGACTGCCGAAGCTCTCGATGAGGACCACCGTCTGGCCCTTGCCCGTCATACCCTGGTCCGTCAACGGCTGGACACCATACGCCTGGCGAAACTGACTGGGCGTGTAGCAGTTCGGGAAGCTGGCCAGTTGCGCCGGACACAACCCCCGGTCGCTGAAAGCCGGCGCATGCGTCGCGGTGGCCGTGGCCGTCGGCGACGTGGTCCGGGTGGAGACGGAGCCGTGCGCGCACGCGGACAACAGCAGGAGCGGAACCAGCGCCGCCAGCCAGCGGACCCGTAGTCGCATAGGTGAGGTCTCCTTCGCGGGATGAAGATGCGTGTCTCTCAGGATGCGGGCAGTATAGCACAGGATCGCCGCCGCCCTATACGGGAGATACGCGCGCTCGTATACAACACTCACGACCCCCTTGACAGCAGTGAAATCAGCAGTTACTATTACGCATGGTGATATAACGTCGCGCGTAGTAGCAACGGCCGAAGGAGAAACGTCACGATGCACAGCGGCTTGGGCGATCTGGGACGCTTCTCCGACCCTTCACTCTTGATCTTATCGAGTCTTGCCGGGGGCGCCAAGCATGGCTACGCCATGATCGAGGACATCCACGCGCTGAGCGGGGTCCGCCTGGGACCAGGAACGCTCTACGGGGCGCTGGCCCGGCTTGAGGAGCGCGGGCTTATTGCGCCGCTGGCGACGGAGGATCGCAGGCGGCCATATCGCCTGACGGCGGCGGGCGCCGTGGCGCTGCGCGAACAGCTCACGATGATCGAAAGCCTGGCGCGGACCGGGCTGCAACGCCTGGCGGCGATCTGAAGGGAGCGGAGATATGCGCCTGCTGCTGCGGCTCTATCCGATTGCGTGGCGAGCGCGCTACGGCGACGAATTCGCCGCCCTGCTCGAAGCGCGGCCGATGACGCCGCGAATCGTGCTTGACGTGATGACCGGCGCGCTCGACGCGCGTTTCCTTGCGCTGCGCGCGTTTGGAAGGGGACAACGGATGATCAACAAGCTTCGCGCGTCACAGATTGCCGTCTTCTGTGCATATATTTGCTTCGTCGTCGCCGGCATGGGCTTCCAGAAGATGACGGAGTACGACGACTTCGTCGCGGCGCGACGGCATACCCTGGTCGGAGTCACATTTGACGCTGTCGTTGTCGGAGCAGTCATCTCGCTATTGGCCGTGCTGGCCGGTGGCGCGCCGCTGGCGTTGGCCGCGCTGCGCTATGCGTGGGACCACAGGCGCCGGGACATCGCGCTGCTGCTGGCGACGCCGGTCATTGCGCTGGCAGTATTGCTCGGGTATGGGGCGTTCTTGCTGCGCATCGTCAACGGTGGCCAGGCGCAGTTCGTGACGCCGACCACGGGCCCGACGTCGCGTGAGAAGATCCTCTTCGTCGTTCTGCTCGCTGGTTTCGGTCTCGCCGCCGTCGCCAGTACGTGGGCAGTCTCCAGCGCGATTCGCCGCGCCGAGATCAAGCCCTCCCTGTTTCGCTTCGCGCGCGTGCCGGCGCTGGTAGCCGCGCTGGTGATGCTGGCAGTGAGCGCGGCGACGCTGCTCTGGGGCCTGGGGCTGCGCGCCGCTGATCCTGGTCTAGTCGCCGGGAATGATGGGGTGCTGGCGAGCAACACAACGCTCTCCTGGCTGGGCATCGTCGCCGTCATGCTCGGCGCCTCGGTGGTGGCGCTCGTCGCCGCCGCCCGTGGCCTGCGGCTGCGTGACGGCGACACCAGTTCGGAGACGACCTATCCCGCGTTGGCGTGAGCGATAGCCGGGACAACGAGCGGCTCACCAGGCGCGCAGCGGGCGTGAGACACACCGCATCCCGTTGCGGAGCCGGCGCAAGGGTCAGCCGAGGCCCGGGGAATAGATCTCCAGGCTTAGAAGCAAGAACAAGCCTTGGCGCAGCGGGCGTCCGCCGTTAAGTCTTGGTACATCGCGCGCACCTCATCGCCGATGGTGTGCCAGCTATACCGTTCGACGGATGGGCGCGCGTTCGCCGCCAGCCGCGCGCGCAGAGCCTCGTCCCCGAGCAGCTCATCCAGCCGTTCCGCGAACGCTCCCGGACAGCGCCAGCGCACCAGTAAGCCGTTCTCGCCCTCGCGCACGATGTATGGCAAGCCGCCGACCTGCGCCGCGACGACCGGTGTGCCGCAGGCCAACGCCTCCACCGCCGCCAGACCGAAGCTCTCATAGCGCGAGGTGACCACCAGCGCGTCCGCGGCGCGGTAGTAGTCGCGCAGATCAGGCTGGGAGACGGCCCCTGGGAAGCTCACGCGCCCCGCGATGCCGAGGTCACTGGCCCGGCCGCGCAGCCGCTCAACCTCCGGGTCGCCCGATGGGTCGCCCCCGACGACGATCAGCCGCGCCCGCGTCCGCGTCATGGCGGCGCTGTCGAGCAAGAGATCGAGTCCCTTGATGGGGTCCAGCCGCCCGACCGAGAGCAGGACGGGGTCGCGTCCTGGCGCGAGCATTCCGCGCGCCGCCGCACGCTCGCCCGCTGTGCCCGGCGTGAAAGTGCACAGGTCCACACCGCAGGGAATCACGCGCATCTTACAAGCGGGCAGGCCATACAGTCGGCGCAACTGCTCGCCCTCGTGCTCGGTGGAGACAGTGATGCGGTCCACGCCGACGGCGATGCGCCCCTCGTGCTCCATGCGAATCGCCGCCGCCTGGCCGCCGCTCGCGCCACCGCCATATTGTTGGCCTTTGAGCCGCTCGACGGTGTGGAACATCGTGACATGGGGCAGTTCCCACTCGCGCGCCAACGTCTGTCCGGCGACGGCGGAGAGCCAATAGTGGCTGTGAATCATATCGTATGGATGTTCCTGCCGTTCGGCGAAGCGCAGGACACGGCGCGTAAACTCATCCACATAGGGGTAAAGCGCGGTAGGGGGAAGTATGGTCTGCGGTCCGGCGGGTATTTGAATCAGGCGCGCCCGGTCACTGATCTGCTGGATGGGGGGAAGCGATGGGTCCGCGCGTCGGGTGAAGATATCTACATACATGCCACCGTGGCCAAGTTCGCGGGAGAGTTCGCGGACATAGACGTTCATACCACCAGCGTTTGGCGTACGCCCGAGGTTCGCCAGGGGAGAGGTGTGCAGACTGAGCATAGCGACTCTAAAACACACGAGCACACCTCGCCTCTAGCGACGTCCACCCGCGCGCACGCTCGTAGATTCGCGGCCACCGGCCCTCACTGGCCCGCGCCGCCTCGGCCTCCTCGGTCAGTAGCTTCTGACCGTGGGGAAGAGGTAAGGACATGATGACAAAACCCTTTCCTTGGCGGGAACTGAATCCGTGAGTAACTATACCTTCTGAAGTACACATATCGCCAACTCAGCGGATGACGCGGCCGGGCTACCGTCCTTGACGCCGCCTCCGCTGAACGCCATAATGGCACGGGGAAACCCTCCACGCATGGTTGCTTAGGGGTGGCGGCGCCGGCGGTCGGGAACACGCGCGCGGCGGCGTGGAGGCGGGAGTTGGTATGGGTCGTACAGCGTTACGCGACAGCTTGCGCGGGGCCGAGGCGGAGATCGCCGCTGGACGCCCGGAGCAGGCGCTGGCCCGTGTGCAAGAGGTACAGGCGCGTTATCCACGCGCTCTGCCAGTGCAGCGCGTCCTGGGCGAGGTGTTTCTCGCGTTGCGCAAGAGCCGCGAGGCGCTGGGATCGCTGGACAGGGCCTTGGCGGGCAATCCTGAAGACGCCCGCGCCTGCTGCGCGCGATCCATCGTCAATCAGATCCAGGGCGACACACTTGCCGCGCTCGCCTGGTATCGTCGCGCCTGCGACATCTCCCCGGACGACAGGATGCTGCGCGCCGCCTACCGCGAGCTGGCCGCGAATCTGGCGCAGCCGCCCTATGCGCCCAGCCGTATGGGGCTGGCGCGGCTGTATCTGCGCGGCGACCTCTTCGCCCACGCCATCCGCGAGTTCGAGACCCTCATCGCGGAGCAGCCGGACGCGCTGGAGGCGCAGGTGGGCCTGGCGGAGAGCCTCTGGCGCGCGGATCAGTTCGTCGCGGCGACCGATTGGTGCCGGCGCCTCCTGGCCAACTCGCCGTCCTGCGTGAAGGCGCTGCTGATTCTGGCCGTCATCGAGCACGACGCCGGACATGCGGATGAAGCGCAACGGCTCCTGAGCCGCGCCGGCGAGCTGGACCCGGATCAGCAGATCGCGCAGGCGCTCTTCACGGATCGGCTGGACTCCGGCGATCGCGCGCTGCGGACGCTGCTCTTCGGCGAGGACGCCCCGCCCGCCAACGGCGCAACCGATCAGGCCGCCGCGCTGTCGAACGGCCGGCCATCCGTCCATTCGCTGCCCCTGAACGGCGCGGGCGCTGAACCCGCGACCGAGCGGCTTACCACTCCCCCGGCCCCACTGCCGAGGACCAGCCCGCTCACGCAGTCCTCCGTCTCCACGGCGGCGCGCGCCTCGGCGTTGCCACCGGACTTCCACACGATCTTCGCGGAGACCGAGTACATGCTCTGGGGACGCGATGAGTCAGGCAACGCGGGGGCGCCCGCGGGGTACCAGGAGCGAGCGCGCACGGACACCTTCGCGCATTCGGCGGTGGTCGTGCCGCCGGTGCTGCGCGAGCAGGGCGGCAGCTTCGACGATACGGAGTCGCGTGTCGCCATCAACTGGATCAACTGGCTGCAGGCGCTCGGCGCTCGCCCGCTGGATGGACGGCCCGCCCGGCCAGGTACGGGACCGCTCACCGGGCCGATGGCGTCAGCCGCGCCGCCCTGGCCCGGACACACGGGACCGCTGGTGTTGCCGCCGATTCAGACGGGGCCGCTGCCACCGCCGACCCCGGAGGCGCTGCGACGCATGTTCGCGGAGCTTGAGCCGGAGGTCGTCTCCCGGCGAGTCGTGGACGGCAACATCGTCGAGGCGACCGGCGAGACTAACGACGAGACCGGCGCTGTCTTCGATGATGTGTCCGAATCAGCGCGCTCCTGGTCCGACTCACAGGCGTCGGCGGAGGGCTGGACCCTGGACGGCGGCCTCCCAGCGGAGATGCGACGGCTGCGCGATCTCGAACCTGAGTCAGCCGCCAGCACGAGCGCGGCAACCGCTGGGGCCGAGCGTGACGGCGCGGGTGAACTCGCCACGCCACCCGTTGCGACGCTCGAAGCGCTGGAGCAGGGGTTC
>DATEGV010000085.1:0-2798 GCA_035279925.1 Ktedonobacterales bacterium
ACGCCGCGCGTTGGAGCATGTCGAGGAGCTTTCGCCCGAAGCGCAGGCCGAGTTGGCGGAGATCATCGAGGAGCAGACGGACCCCATCGAGGACGACGCGCCCGCGACGCCTGAGCAGGGGTTGCGTCCCGGCGAGGAGAACCCGCCGCCGCGCATTCGCCGCGCGCTGGCCGCGATCGGCTCCGCTCGCGATCTGCTGGATGACGACGAGTTCGAGGCGCTGGATAAGATTCAGCGCATTGTCTAGCCGACCACAGCGGTGGAGTGAACGACTCCACCCGTTTGGTAGCGCCAGATGAGTGAACCGTTATTTGGATTGACCGCATACACGTTGCTGTCATCGGAGCCGACGTACAACATGCCGTTCGCGATAGCCGGCGACGATCTGGCCGATGAGGGCGTCCGACCCCTGTGCGCTCGGTCCCATCAAGGACACCTCTTCCACCATCACAGAGCGATACATCGTGCCTGCCGTACAGTGTAGCGTCTTTCGCTCGCCTGTCAAGCGTAAGTAGAGCGTCACTGCCTACGGCCGCTTGCGCAGTCATAAATCGGGGATGCGCGATCATTGACAGGTTGGCACCCATTTGCTATGCTTGACACCAACTGGTTGCCCGCGCATGTATGCTCGTTATCTTAAATCTGTGGCTCGTTTAGGACCGGAGAGGTAGGCCGAGATGTTACAGCAATCGAGGGTCTATTGTCCTTGCGGTAGCGCGTGTCGGGGCGGTCGGGGCAGGCTTCAGGAATGTCAGCTGGTCGAGGAAAGTTATGTGATGCCCGAGCGCTTCCAGCACGACTTCCTCGAAAGGTCGGCCACCGCATTCAAGGGAAAGTCCGCGCTCGGCAAGTGGGCGAACGCGGCCACCGCGATGGGCGCCGCGTACGGACTGGTGAAAGATCAGAACAACAATGCGACCTCCTACGAGGTGTTCAAGTGTCCCGCCTGTGGCTGCGAGGCGTTGTATCAATATCGGCGGCAGAATGGAACGACGAACTGGGCGAAGTTTGCCGACATCAGGTATTGTGCACGATAGCAGGCTCGTTTGGGCGGTAATTGTGGGCCTTCGCCGCGGGTGACCCCGTCTCCTAACTCTGCCGTGGTCCAACGCCGACTCCCCCTTCCCATCCCGAGGGGAAGGGGGCTGGAGGGATGAGGACACCCTACCCCCCATCCACCGGCGCGACGGCCTCCTCAGCCAGGGCGGCGACGGGAACGCCAATCGCGCCCGTCCGCAGAGCCCGAGTATAGAGCAGCGCCGCCGGGAAGAGAAAGACGCCCGTCGTCACGAGCGCGGCCCGTAGCGAGCGCAGCGTCCCAATGGCGCCGACAACCGGCCCGCCAGCCACCTGCCCGATGGCGTCCATCTGCCCGCTCATCGAGATCAGCGTCGCGCGTAGCTCGGGCGCGGTATTCTGGGTGATCCACGTGCGTTCGAGCGGCCCCATCGTCGTGCGCGCCACACCCACGAGCCAGAACATCGCCAGCGCCACGGCGAAGCTGCCGGCAAGCCCGAAGGCGATGACGCTCACGCCCCAGAGCGCCGTCAGCGCGAAGAGCCCGCGCGCCAGCGTCGTGGCGCGTTCCGTGTTCATGCGCCGCCGGACTAACTCCACCGCCGCCAGGCTCAACAGGCTCCCCACCGCGCTCATCAGGCCGAACCACGCGACGGGCTTCAGCGGACCCAGCATCGGGACGGTGTAATCGTGCAGGAAGTGGGCGACGTTCAACCGGTCGAAGCCTTCACTCGACATGCCCTCGATGGCGGCGACGGCGAGCAGCATCAACAGGATTGGGCTGCGACGCGCGAACGAGACGCTGCGACGGAGCGCGCGGCCACTAGCGCGCCAGGAGGGCAGGTCAGCCGGCGAAGCAGGCGTGAAGTGGTGTTCGCGCAGCGCGAAGGTGAGCAGTCCCGCAAGGAGCAGCAGCAGCGCGCCACCGGTCACGATCGGCAGGTTCAGGCGCAACAGGCCAAGGCCCGTGCCGATGAGGACGCCGACGAGCGCGCCGATCTGTCCCATCTGCGCGCCCCGCAGGTATGCGCGGCCCACCCGCGCGTCGCCAAGCTCCCCGGCGATCCAGGCCTCCGTCGCGCCGTCCAGGAAGCAGTAGCCGAAGGCGGAGACGACGCTGGCGAGCATGATGAGCCAGAAGAGCGGCAGCGCGCCCCGTAGGATACAGCCGAGTCCGAGGAACATGACGCCCAGCAGTATGGAGCGCCGGCGACTGTAGAGGTCGGCGAAGAGGCCGGTGGGCGTCTGCAAGAGCAGCGTGCTGCCTTCGAGCGCCGTACCGACGAGCACAAGCTGGATGGCGTTCAGATGCGCGACCTGCACCTGATAAACGAGGTTGACCGCGCCCGCGATGCCAATGAAGAGCGAGACCGCGCATTCGAGCGTCAGATAGACGGCGTAGGCCGAGGGCCGGCGAGAGTGTGACAGCATAGAATAGCCTCAGGTGGTTGAGGCGCGGCGGACGGCAAGACGCACGCGAACGAGCGCGCCGTCACGTGCGACGGTACACTCCGATGCGTTGCGGGAGAGCGAACAGATCACGCGAACGAGTGCGCTCAGCGCGGAGAAATCTTCCGCCAGCCACGCCGACGATGAGTCGTGGGGATGGTGAGCGCGAAGGCTGGCATGTGGCGAGGCTCCTTTGAGCGGATACCAAATCCTGGCTGTCATCGCGGTCGTAAACGGCTGGCGCACGGGACGGGCAGCGGGCTGCAGCCCACCCCGTACGCCACGAATACAGCCGGATTCGGTAAGAGATGTTGGCGCACGGTGCGCCATTC
>DATEGV010000086.1:0-15834 GCA_035279925.1 Ktedonobacterales bacterium
CCCGTTGGTACTCCGCTGCCTTGATAGGACACCACCACCTGCGCGGTCCCCGCGGCGCCCACGGTCGGTTCGACCGAAGTTGACCCTGGGCCCTGCGGCCATCGCGGATTCTGCAGGGCGGTCAATGCGGGGGTGCTCACAGTCAGCCCTGGAATCTGCAGATCCACGAGTCCGGGGCCGACATCTCCCTGCCACCCATCACCACTCATACCGATAGAGTTTCGGGCTGCCAACCTACCAAACGAGAGGATCTCCATGTTGGCCGGGAGGCCGCTAAAGAGCAGCTCGATGCTCGCCCCACCCGCGACGCCATAGAACGCGGTGTGTTCCGGCGACACCTGGAGCCATTCCACCTGAACGCCGATGCCCTGCTTGACGACGGGCGCCTGATGGTAGATGTAGACGCCTGATCGCGTCGGGGCAAGCGCAAACGGCACACTCACCGCGATGCGGTCTAGATCTTTGAGCCAGGAAGGCGCTGGCGGAGCGGTGGGGGCATACCCTCCATTGTAGTTCGGCAGCCTGAAGTGTGCGGCGGCGACAAAGTGTACCTGCGGCGCGAAATCCTGCGGGGGCAGTGGCTCACATACCCCCAAGCCGGTTGGACCGTACGTATCGCCGGCGGCGCACAGGAAGGCGGGATCCGATGGGAGCGCGATCTGGGAATTCCAGATGGTTAATGGGAAGCCGGCGGTGTTCGAAGTCTCCAGCTGCACGACGGTGCTGGTGGCATCGGCGTACGCATTGGCAACGCGCAGCGAGACGCCAGTGGCTTTGTCCTGTACGACACAGCCCCCCGCAGATGATGTGTGCGCTGGCGGTAGGCAGACCATGTCGCTGTGCGACGGGATTGGCGTTGGTCCCTTGGTCGTCTGCGCGGTCGGTCGCGTGCCGCATGCCGCCGCTGCCGTCAGCACGAGGAGGAACAGCGCGCTCAGCCGTAGAGGCCGCTGAACAGCGTGCCGCAAGGGCGAGGTGGTTGGCGCTGGTGATGGATGCATGAGCACTACTCCCGATGGGCGGGTTGAGACACGCACGACGCCGAAGCAGGACAGGGTTGAGCCATCGCGCCGTCCCACATCGCGACCAGTCCGCGCACTGTACCAAGCTTGAGGTGTACTCAGTATCAACCAACGTGTCAAGAGCTTGGCGGCGACAAGGGCGCCATGAGAGCAGGCCGTGCCCGCGGGGCGGCGCACGCGACTATCAGCGGGCTGTAGCCGCGCTACTTCGAGAGGGTGCTTGCCTGTGCGGTGGGCGCCGAGACGGACGGTCGCCCGGCTCCCTCTGGCTTCCGAGTCAGTCGCCAGAAGATGAACCCGAAGACGGCGAGATAGCCTGCATAGAGGGTGGCCTGGAGCACGGTGGGCGCCTCGGAGTAGCCGAGGAAGGTATGCAGGATGTCGCCGACCGTCGTATGCTCGGCGAGGATGCTGCCGGTGTTCCACATCACGTGTCCGCCAAACGGCAGCCAGCCCAGCGACTGCATGTTCTGCACCGCGTCGCCAAGCAGCCCAGCGGCGAAGAAAATGAGCAAAATACCCATGACACGGAAGAACATGCGGAAGTCGAGACGGTATCCCATACGGTAGATCAACATGCAGAGACCAGCCGAGGCAGCGATGCCCAGCGACGCGCCGAGCAGGAGCAGGAACCCGTTCGTCTGGAACGCGAAGGCCAGCGTGAAGACGGCGGACTCCAGCCCTTCGCGCCCGACGGTGCTGAACGCCAACAAGCCGAACGCAAACCCGGAGCCGGCGGTGGTCGCCTTTGCGACAAGCTCTTTCTTGAGGGTGCGGCTGTGGCGCTGCATCCAGAAGGTCATCGAGGTCAGCAGCACGACGGCGAGGAGATAGGTGACGGTCTCGAAGATCGTCTGGAAGGTCGTGCCGGTGTAGGAGCGGACGGTGAAGTAGAGGACCATGCCACCGACGAGCGAACCGGCCGCGGCGAGCAGAACGCCCGTCCAGACGGCGCGGATATGGCGCGTCTGATTGAGCTGGCGCAGCGCCGCGAGCAAGATGCTGACGATGAGGCACGCCTCAAGCCCTTCACGCAAGAAGAGCACAAATGCCGCTACCATAACACCAACTTCTCTATCCGCCTCTGTCGCCGATGCGCCACCCGGCGCTCATATCCGACCTTCCAACTCGGATATTAGCATCGGCGCCTGGCGATGGTCAAGGGCGCGTGCGTGCCTCTCAGCCGTTTCTCATGCGGAGAGCGCGTGGAGAGGTCACGTGTCTACTCCGGCGGACGCCACGCCTCCGCGAGTAGCAGCGCATGGCGCCACTCCTCCGGTGTGTTCACGTTGAGGGTCGCGAGACCGGCCGGATCGCCACGCGCCTGGTCCTCCGGCGTGACCTCCGCCACGCGGACGCGCGCCAACAACGCCTGTAAGGACCGCTCGCCATTCTCCAGCAGCGCCGTGACAACGGGCTGGCACGCGCGGCGATACACCGCGTGTAGTGGCTCGACGCCAAGGTCCGAACGCAGCGCAATCACCTGCGCGTCGGGCTGGGCGAGGGCTATCGCTGTCATGCGTCGCGCCAGCGTGGGTGAGAGAAACGGCATGTCGCAGGCGACGACGAAGAGCAGCGGCGTCCGCGTCGCGGCGAAGGCCGCCTCCAGACCGGCGAGCGGCCCCTGTCCGGCGCGTGTGTCCGGCACGACCGCGAAGCCGGGAACCAGCTCAGCGACCGATGGCGGGCCGACGACCACGACCTCGGAGAACGCCAGCCGAAGCAGCCGCGTGACGCGCGCCAGCAGCGGTTCACCCTGGATCACGAGTCGCGCCTTCTCTTGCCCCATGCGGCGGCTCGCCCCGCCAGCCAATACGACGCCGGTAGTCTGCGCTGCGCTGGTTTCGCCCGGTATGCCCATGACACTCCGCCTTCCCTGCTCATGCTCACCGCCGCCAAGTTATTGTACCCATCACGGCGTGGGCAAGGTGAGGCTAGACTGTCACGAGATCCTTGATGCGGTCGAAGGTCGCCTGCGTGACCGGCACGAGCAGGAGCTGGCTGACGGCGGTGAAGTTGCCGTGGGCCGCGCGGTACGCGATGATACGCTTGCAGATTGTCGTGGAGACGCCCAGCGCGTTATGCAGGTCGGTCGCGTTGGCCTGGTTGAGCGCAATCTTGCCGCCGCGCTCGGCTGGAATCACTTCGCCCTTGTGCGGGACGTAGACGGACGCTCCATCACGTAGCGGCGCCGTCAGGTCTACGCGGCTCAGATCGGCCGTGGTGATCGCGCCACCCGCGAACTGGATGAGATCCTTGGTGAGGGCGCCGGCGGGGAGCGGATAGAGACCCGGCGTACGCACTGCTCCCAACACGATGACGTGCAGCGAAGTGGGCGGCGCGGTCGCCTGCGGCGTGGAGATCAGCAGCGTCGTGCGTGGCTGCGCGAAGGCGGGCGGCCAGTTGCCCGCGCGCACCAGCAGATTGACGCCGACGCCTACGGTCAAGACAAGCGCAAGCAGCATCGAGCACGGCACGAACGCGCCGCTCATCAACAGCCGCCGCAACGCCCCACCGACACGTGAACGGCTCCGCGTCGCCATACGCGCCACCGCCTCCCGCCGCCCCGATAGCAAACGAGTTATCGGGATGCGGCGAGTATAGCGGGTTGTCGGCGTGAATGCAAGCGGCTGCCAGATTACGCGCGCGCCGCCGCTTCATGCCGCGCTTCTTGCGGCGTCGTGGATTCACCATGCGAGCGGGCGACCGCGTCCAGCGCCTGATTGAGATCGCCGATCAGGTCATCCACACCTTCGATGCCGACCGACAACCGGAGCAGCGTCTCCGTGACGCCGCGCCGCTCGCGCTCCTCAGCGGGAATCGAGCCGTGCGTCATGCTGGCGGGGTGGCAGCAGAGCGATTCGACGCCGCCCAGACTCTCCGCCAGCGCGAAGATCCGCAGGTGGCGCACGAAGGTGTCCACGTCCTCGCGCGTGCCCTCGAAGGCGAAGGAGACCATGCCGCCGAATCCCGGCATCTGTCGCTGGGCCAGCGCGTGGTCGGGGTGCGAAGGCAGGCCGGGATAGTAGACGTGGCGCACAAGGGGGTGCCCTTGCAGGAACTCCGCGATGCGCTGGGCGTTCTCGCAGTGCTGGCGCATCCGCACGGCCAGCGTCTTCGCCCCGCGCAGCACCAGCCACGAATCGAAGGGTGACGGCACACCACCGGCGGCGTTCTGGAAGAACTTGATGTCAGTGTAGAGCTTCTCGTCGGAGGTGAGCACTGCGCCGCCGACGACATCACTGTGCCCGTTGAGGTATTTCGTCGTGCTGTGAACGACGATGTGCGCGCCCAGGTCCAGCGGTCGCTGAAGATACGGAGTCGCGAACGTGTTGTCCACGACCAGCGTCAGGCCGTGCGCGCGGGCGATCTTCGCGACCGCCGCGATGTCCACCAGCGAGAGCAGCGGGTTGGTCGGCGTCTCCGCCCAGATCATGCGCGTCTGTGGGGTGATGGCCGCCTCATAGGCGGCGGTGTCGCGCGCGGGCACGTAGGTGAAAGTGACGCCAAGCGGGCGGTACACGCGCTCGAAGATGCGGTAGCTGCCGCCATAGAGGTCATCCCCGGCGATCACGTGGTCGCCAGGCCGGAGCAGGCTCAGGATGGCGTTGCTCGCCGCCATGCCGCTGCCGAACGCCAGGCCGTAGCGCGCGTTCTCAAGCGCCGCCAGGCAGGTCTCAAGCGCGGCGCGGGTGGGATTGCCGGTGCGTGAATACTCGAAGCCCTTGTGTTCGCCCAACCCCTGCTGGGTATAGGTCGAGGTCTGGTAGATCGGGGTGATCGTCGCGCCGGTGGTGGGATCGGCGTCTTGACCGGCGTGGATGGCGCGCGTTGCGAATTCCATGCGTGATGGCCTCACTTCTTTGTGACTGGTACTTCATTCGGCGGGATTTCCGGCGTATACGGCGGGCTTCAGCCCGCTCCCCATGTCGTGCGCCGGCAATTTATGGCCGCGAGCCTTCGGTGGCGTCCACCGCCGCCCGCAGTATACCACCCGCGCGCGTGATAGTTCGTTCGCGGGCGTGGTCCATGTAGGTGAACAATAGCGGCTAGACTGTCCGACCGCCTCGAACGCTCTGGCTCCCCCTTCCCTTGTGGGGAAGGGGGCTGGGGGGTTAGGTCGAGCGGCCTAGCGACTGGGCAGGTTGAGCGCCTGGGCGATCCGCGCGGTGCGGGCGCGCGGCCCGTAGATCGTGATGGAGTAGAGGTCCGGCTCTTCGTCCACGACAACCTGACACGCCATCTGTTCCGCCATGCGCCGCGCCACCCCCAGCAGCCGCTCGCGCTCGTTCGCGGATTCGTCGCGCGTAGTCAGCGTGACCCGGCCCAGGCGCTCCTCCGGCTCCAGCAGCGACTCCACAAGCGCCGTCAGGCGGTCCACCCCGAAGATCACCTGCATGGGCGGGGCCTCCGGCTCGATCTGCGCCTGCAAGTCGTCGTATGCGGTACGGCGGCGAACCGTGGGCCGCGGCGACTCGTCCGCCGGCGTGCGCCTCGTCAGTCGCTCCGACGCCTCGACGGCCTGGGAGTAGACTTCGCGCAGTTGCGCCAGCAGGCGCTCGCGGTCCCCATCGGTGGCGCTGGCGTTCGGGCTGACGTAGGCAAAGAGGCCGCGCTTCATATCGTGATAGATGAAGGGCTGCGCGCTCGACGCCTCACGTCCGCAGTTTGGGCAGGTGAAGACGTTCAGCCGCCCGGCGAGGAGCTGATAGAGCAGTTGTGGCTCCAACGTGACGTTGACGGTTTGATGGATGGTCGCCGCGAAGGTCGTTCCGCAGGCGCAGGTGAGCGTGGTTTCAACAGAGCGGGACATGATGCTGACCTACCTAAGATGCGCTGATACGTCGCGGTGGCGCGAACTCGTCGCTCGCGGCGGCCTGCAACTGCGGCAGCGTAAACAGCGCGGTTCCTATTCCAAAGATGGCGCCGGTGAGTAAACGTAACCACACGGAGCTTTCGCGCAATCCGAAGAACTGTGTGCCGCCGTCCAGCGCCATCGGCAGCATGCAGACCACCCATCCCCACCAGTTGATGCCCCGCACCGTCCGATGCTTGCGCACCACCGCCAGCGCCAGCCCCGCGAGCAGGACCGACGAATAGATGGCGAGGCAACGTTCGCAGAGGCAGACCTGATAGCCGTTGATGAAGAACGAGTGCGTGGGCAACTCATCACAGGCGAAGCGGTAGGCGTGAAACACTGTGCTGGCGGGTCCGGTGAACCCCATCGCATAGCCGATGGGCGTGATCACGGCGAGCGCGATCCATGCGCCGAGGACGGTATTCACCACCGCCAGCCAGTGGCGGCGCAGCCATTCGCCCACATCGCCGCCCAGGCGCATCAGGTGGTTATTGAACGCCTGCCGGCGCATCGAAATACCAGAGACCGTGTACTCGATGTCCCGCGGGCTGAGTCGTCCCGCCGGCTGCTCCTGGGTATCCATTGACGACGTCGCCCTCCGCTACTGCCGCGCATAATTCGTTGCGAGAAGCATAGCACATGCCGGCGCGCGGCTGGTCCAGGGCGGGATGGCATGCTATAATCAGGCCGCGCCGTCCCAGAGCGGATGGCGCTGTATGCCCGCGTCTACGAGAGGCCCGGTATGTCAAAAAAGGTTCAAAGCACGCTGATGCTCTTTCTCATCGGCGTCGGATTCGCCATATTCAGCGTCGTCAGCCTGGTCAACGCCAAACACACGGATGATGTGGTTCAGGCGCTCTTGTATATGGTTCCGGCGGTGGCGGCCTTCGGCGCGCTGCTCATCCTGCCATTCCGCCAGACGGAGTAACTGTCCGTCCCGCGACCACCTGACACCACCATACAGAGAGCGACCGCTGACACATGCGAGACACACACGACACAGTGACCATCCCCGCGAGCGAGGCGATTCCCCAGCGTACGCCGCGCGTGCCGGGCGGCTTCCCCGCGGTGCGCATGCGTCGCCTGCGTGCCAGCGAGCCACTGCGCCGGATGGTACGCGAAACGACCCTCGCGCCCGGCGACTTCATCTATCCGCTCTTTGTCAGCGAAACCATCAGCGCGCCGTCGCCCATCAGCTCGATGCCGGGGCAATCGCAGTGGCCGCTGGGCGCGCTGGCCGCGCAGGCGCGCGAACTGGCGTCGCTGGGCATCGCGGGCGTGCTGCTCTTCGGTATTCCGGCCGAAAAGGATGAGATCGGCTCCTGCGCCTACGACGCGAACGGCGTGGTGCAGCGCGCGATCCGCGCGATCAAGGCCGCCGCGCCTGATCTGCTCATCATCACCGATGTCTGCCTCTGCGAATACACGAGCCACGGCCACTGTGGGCTGGTCCGCGACGGCGAGGTTCAGAACGACGAGACGCTGGAGCTGCTGGCACGCGAGGCCGTCTCGCACGCGGCGGCCGGCGCGGATATCGTGGCGCCCTCAGACATGATGGACGGCCACGTGGCCGCGCTGCGCGAGGCGCTGGACGAGGCGGGTTACCACAACACGCCCATCCTTGCCTACGCGGCGAAGTTTGCCTCGGTGTTCTACGGCCCGTTCCGTGAGGCGGCGGAGTCCGCGCCCCAGTTCGGCGACCGGCGCGCCTACCAGATGGACCCCGCCAACGGGCGCGAGGCGCTGCGCGAGGTGGATCTCGACGTGCGGGAAGGCGCGGATCTCATCATGGTCAAGCCTGCGCTCCCATACCTGGATGTGCTGGCGCGCGTGCGCGACCGCTGGTCACTGCCGCTAGTCGCCTACAACGTCAGCGGCGAGTACGCGATGATCAAGGCGGCGGCGGCGAACGGCTGGCTCGATGAGCGGCGCGCGACGCTGGAAACGCTGACCGCCATCAAGCGCGCCGGGGCCGACATCATCATCACCTACCATGCGCCCGACGCCGCCCGCTGGTTGAGCGAGAAGTGACATTTTGGTGAGACTAAAGGGCGCGCGGACGCAACCGCTCGATCAGCCGGCCGGCAGAGGGACGCGCTGGGCCGGGCTGGCGCGACGGGTTGCGGCGCCTGTCGGCGAGCTTGACATCCGCTTCACGCTCTTCGCGGTCGCCCTGACGCTGCAGAACGCGCTGGAGTTTCCGCGCAACATCATCCAGAACGCGCTGGGCAAGGGCCTCACCAGCGTGCTCGTCTTTCTGGCGCTCGGCTGCTCGCTGGCGCTGCTGCTCGTGGCGCTGGCTCCCACGTTGCCCTCCTGGCGCTGGCTGCGCTCGCGCAAACTGCAAGTGGCGCTGCTCGTCCTGGTGCTGGCGGCCGTGCCGACGGGCCTTGGCCAACTCGGCAAGAGTGTCGCGGCAGGTTTTCAGGCGCCATCCTATCCCAACGACGGCACCACACTCGATCACTACGCCGCGCGCCAACTGCTCGACGGTCACAATCCCTACGTCACGAGCGATATCGTCGCCGCGAACCGCGCGCTCGGCCAGGACGCGACCCATACGACACCGCTGCGCTGTGGCGCGTTCGGCGCCTTTGCCCCGACCCAGTATCCCACCAACACGCAGCTTCGCCAGGCGTTCGCCAACGAACCGATCAACCAGTCGGGCAAAGATTGCGCCTTCGAGTCGCATGTGAGCTATCCCGCGCTGGCGTTCCTGCCGCTCGTTCCGTTCGTATGGGCTGGCTTTCCCAGCGTGGTGATCTTCTTCGCGCTCTGCTACCTCGCGCTCGTCGCCCTCGTGCTGACCTCGCTGCCGCGCGCGCTACGTCCCTGGCTGCTGCTCTTCGCCATCGCGGATACGCCGCTGCTGGACGCGGTGGCGGGCGGTGTGCTGGATGTCTTCTACATCCTGTTGCTGTTTGTGGCGTGGCGCTGGTTGCGGCGACCCGTGCTCTCCGCCGTGTTCCTGGGCCTCGCGCTGGCGGCGAAGCAGTTAGCGTGGTTCTTCCTGCCGTTCTACGCTATCCTCGTCTGGCGGCGCTACGGCTGGCGCCAGGCGGCGGCGCGGCTGGCCGGCGCGGGCGCGCTCTTCCTCGCGATCAATCTGCCGTTCATGCTGAACGACTTTCACGCCTGGACGGCGGGGATTCTCGCGCCGGAGGTGGACAAGATGTTCCCCCTCGGCAACGGCCTGATCCTGCTGGCGCGCATCGGCCTCACGCCGCTGCTGCCCTCTGCCGCCTACACGGCGCTGGAGGTCGTCGCAATGGTCGTCTGCGTCGTGTGGTACTGGCGCAACTGCGAACGGATGCCGGAGGCCGGCTTCGTGCTGGCGGTATTGCCGCTGTTCTTCGCCTGGCGCAGCCTGACGACGTACTTCTACTTCGTGGCGCTGCCGGCGCTGGCGCTTCTGCTGGCACGCTACTGGCAGTCAGGAGAGCAGAGATACCGCCTGTCTTCCGCCGGCATCGCTCCCGCGCTGACCGGCGACGCCCAACCCAACCCGGACGAATCACCGGGCGCGCGCCCCGAACGGAGGCCCTAGAGTGGCGACGACCATCGCGCTCTCGCGCCGCGTCTCCGCGCTGCGTCTCAACTGGTTGCGGTTGCTCGCGCGGGTGGAAAGCGATCCGCGCCTGGTGACGCGCGCCCTCGCCGGTGTATGGCTCGTCACTCGTGGGCTGCTCTTCATCGGGATGCTCGCCGGTCGAAACTTCTGCGATCCCTGGTTCTACCACTATGCCGGCGAGTTCGCGGCCGGTCGGCTGCCCTACCGAGATGTGCCGGTCGAGTACCCGCCCGTGACGATCGCGCTGCTCCTGCTGCCGGCGCTGCCGCTATTGCCGTTCGCCTCCATCGCGCCGCGTCCCGATGCCGCGTTCGCGCCTGGATTTACACACCTGCCGCATCCCGACCCCACGCGCTACCTCGCCTATGGCGTCAGCTTCGCCTGTGAGATGCTCGTGATTGACGCGCTGACCCTCTGGCTCGTGCGGCGGGCGGCGCGGCGCGCGGTACCCGGCGACCCGACCGGCCTACGCAGCGGCCTGCTCTATCTGGGACTAATTTTCCTGAGTGGCGCGTTGTTGCAGAAGTTCGATCTCGTGATCGGCACGCTGGCGCTGGCCGCCGTGCTGGCTGTGCTGGCGGAGCGCGACGCCTGGGGATACGCCTGCGTCGCGCTGGCCACCCTCGTCAAAGGCTTCCCCATTCTGATGCTGCCCGCCCTCGTCGCCATCCAACTCAGTCGCTCGCGTCGTCCGCGTCTGCTGAGCGCGGCGCGGGCGCAGCTTCGTCCCATACTGAATGGGCTTGGCTGGTTCGCGGGCGTCATCGTCGCCTGGACGCTGGCGGTTGTCATCATCGCGGGCTGGCAGCCGGTCATCCATACCATCGGCTATCACGCCGGGCGGGCCACGGAGATCGAGAGCCTCTACGCTAACGGCATGCTCGCCCTGGGCTGGTTGCCGGGACTGAACGTATGGACGCGGTTCGACACGGCGGATTTGTCGCGTGAGCTCGTATCACACTACGTTGGCGTCATTGGGCCACTCTCAGACGTGTTACTGTTGGGGCTTGTTCTGGTGGTGGTCGCCGCCGTCTGGCGCGCGGCCAACATCGCGCGACGGGTGAAACGCCGGCCGGAGACGACGGCGCACCTTGCGCTGGCGGCGACCTGCGCGCTCTTGCTGGCGTTCACGATCACGTTCCGCGCGCTGCCCGCTCACTATGTGCTGGTTGTTCTGCCTCTGGCGGCGGTGCTGCGCTTACCCCAGCGGAGGGCGCAAGTGCTCTGGATGGCGGGCATTGTCGGCGTCTGCGTCGTCGGGCAGGTCATCACGAATGTCTGGTCGCTGCTCGTGTCGTTGACGCCGTGGGGCGTCGCGCTGCTGAGCCTGAGAAATATCGCCTGGATACTCGCGTTCGCGGCGCCGACGGTGGCATTATGGCAATGGCGAACGCGGACGGATCGTTCGCGGGAATGGGAGTGAGGGCGATGAAGGCGAGCACACGCCTCGCGAAATCGCACAATCCAAATAAGGCGGCAAACTCAGGCGCGTCGCACAATGCGGGCGCGTCGCACACCCGGCTGCGCCGGCTCCAGGCGTCGCGGATACCGGGATTCTCGCCACGACAGGAGGACACGCTCGCCCTGCGCCTGCGCGGCGTCGCGCCGGAGCGGCTCGTGCTGGGCGCGGGTGGCGTCTCGCTGGTCATTTACATTACGTTCGTACTGGCCTTCCCCATTTTCCGCTGGTGGAACCATCCTCATCTCGCCTCCGATCCGACCGCCATCAACGATATTGGCCGCATCACGGCCTACAGCCCGCTCGCCGCCGCCGGCTTCGTCGCCGCCGTCATCGTGCTCTTCGCGTGCCAGTTCCTCGCCATGACCGGCGTGACGCAGGCGCAGCAGGCGGGTGACACGGACCCTGCCCGGAGCCGGCTTGTGCGCCGCGCGGCGCTCGCGTTCCCCATCGTGGCCGGCGCGGTCATGGTGTGGATGCAGCCAGTGACAACCACTGATCTCTACGGCTATGTCGCGCGCGGCTATCTTTACGCGCAGCTCCATATCAACCCGATGACGCATCCCGCGTCGCTGCTGCCGGGCGGATTCACCGTCGCGCGGCCTGCGGCGCCGTACGGCCCCGCCTGGCTGCTGGTCTGTGGCCTCGTCTCGCGGATCTTCGGGAACAATCTCCTCGCCAACATGCTCGCGTTCAAGTTCATCGGCCTCGCGGGCGTCGCCGTCTCCGTGCTGTTGGTGGACTGGCTCGCGAAGGAGCTATTCCCCGCGGGGCGGCTGCGCATAGATGTACTCTTTGGCTGGTCGCCGCTGCTGATCTTCGAGGCCGTCGGCAACGGACACAACGACATCATCATGGTCGTGTGCGTGCTGGCCGCGCTGGCCTGCATGTCAACTGGCCGCTCGCGCTCGGCGTTCGCGCTGCTGGTGCTGGGCGCGCTCATCAAATACTTCTCCGCCGTCTTCGTCGTTTTCTGGCTGGCCTATGAGCTGCGACACCGCGTGCGGCCCGCCGCCACCGTCGAGGATGCCGCCGCCGTTGAGACGCCGCCAGCGCCGGAACGGCCAGTACGCGCCGCGCCGGTGCGCGCGTGGTTCGCGATCGCCGTACGCACGGTCGTTGAGTTGGATCGCCGCGCCGTCGCCTGGCTGCTCGTCAGCGTGACCGCCATCGGCGCGACCCTCACCGCCGCGTTCTACGCGCCATTCTGGACGGGTTTCCGCACCTTCACCGGCCTCGGCCAGCAGCTACGGCCCCTCTACTACAACAGCTCGCTCGTCGGCTTCTTCACCGCGCCGCTCGAGTTGCTGGCGCCGCAGAGCCAGCACCCCGCCTTCGACAAGACGGTGCGGCTGCTCTTCTACGGACTCTTCGCGCTCTACGTCTACCTGCAAGCGCAGGGCATCTGGTTGCTTGGCCCGCGCTCCGACCTGCGCGATGTCATCACCGCCAGCGCCAAGGTGACGTTCGCCGCGCTGCTGCTCATCACCTTCTGGTTCCAGCCCTGGTACGTCATCTGGCTGCTGCCGCTGGCCGCGCTCGCCAAAGACCCGTTCGTGCGCCATCAGAGCACCATCCTCGCCGGCGGCGCCCTGATGACCTACGCGGTGGGCAACTACCTTCTCGTGAACGAAACGGGACTCGCGCGCGACATGTTTGTGCAGTTCTTCGAGATTCTGGCCGTCTTCGGGCCGCTACTCATCCTCCAATCCGCGACGCGGGACACCGGTTGGTCGAGCATCGCACGCAAGTACGCCCACTTGTTTGGTTCTGGCCTGCGCAGCCGGCCCGTCGCGCTGGAGCGCCTCATGCTGGTTCTGATTCTGATCGTCGCGGCGCTGCTTCGTCTGCTGCGGTTGGGTGATCTCTTCGTCGCCGCGCCCAACGGTAGCGCCGAAGTAGGCATATTGACCAAGGCGAGCGGCGATCTGCGCATATTCCTGCAAGACCCCAAAGGGCTCCAGGGGCCGTTCGTCGCCATTCAGGGTCTGCTCGTGCGCATCTTCGGACAGACGCCGTTCGCGGCGTTGCTGCCCTCGGCCGCGCTGGGCTCGCTCACGGTGCTGTTGGTCTATCTCGTCACGCAGGAGATCCTGCGCCACGGTAACCTCCCTGGCTCGCGCATCGTCGCGCTGCTTGCCGCGCTACTCGCCGCCACGTCACACTGGCACGTTTCCCTGAGTCGCTCCGGCACGGAGGTTGTGGTAATCCCACTGCTCCTCTTGCTTGCCGTCTACTGGCTGCTGCTGGCCCTGCGGGAGGAGAAGCCCACCGCCCCGGTCGCGCAGCCCGTCGAGGGACGGCTCGGCGCGCGTGACGCTCGGCGGCGGCAGAGGCGGCCCATCCATTCACGACCGATTGCGCGGCCCGCGCGACTTGATCGCCGCCGGATACTGCTCTACGCCGGCGCGGGCGTCTGCACGGGGCTCGCCTGCGACACGGCGCCGGGCCTCTGGCTCGTGCCGCTACTCATCCTCGGCGTGCTGCTCATCTGGCGCTTGAGCGCGGCCAGCAAGAGCGCACCCCCGAAGGCAGGGGTCGCCGTGCTGGCGGGCGGGGCCATCCTTGCCGGCATTCCCGTCATCTGGCATTACATCAATCCCGCCGTTGGCTTCCCCGCCGGAAGCTCGGTGCTCGCCCGCGCCGGACAGCCCGCCGCGCCCAGCCCCAGTATCTTTTCCATTCAGTTCTGGCAGCCTGTAGGCCACAACGCCCTCGCGGTGGTCCACCTGCTGCTCTCGCAGGACTACAGCGCGGGCTATCCCTCCGTCGGCGGCACGCCCATCATCCCGACGCTGCTCGGCCCGTTTTTCTACCTCGGCCTGGCAATCATCATCTACCGCTGGCGCAACTTCGGCGCGCAGGTCATGTTGCTGCTCGTCGCCTTGCCGCTGGTGGCCAGCGTCGCCGTCGGCGCGCCGACCGGCGTCATCGAAGCGGGCAGCGTGCTGCCGGCCATGTGCATCGTCCCGGCTTACGGCATCTACACCGCCGCCGCCTGGCTGGGTCATCTGCCCATCGTGATTGACCGCATCAACGGCGCTCGCGTCTTCTCCACGCCGGAGCAGATGGGCCGCCTCTTGCTGCTCGTCTTCCTGATGGCCAGCACGGTTCGCACGTTCTTCTGGTACTTCGAGGCGACGCTGCCCAGCGCGCCGCCCCCGCAGTTCATCCCCAGCTATGTCGCGCCGTCCACGCCATCGCCCGCCGCCGGGCAATACGTCCTGGTCTGGGCGCCTGGTGACTACGCGCGCCTCGCCCCTTCGTTCAACTACCTGGGAGGGCTGTCTGACTGAGCGCGCCTCGCGTTCCGTCGTTCGCCCATCCCCGCTCAACGCAAAGGAGTTCCCTGTGCCTGACGAGATGCATGCGCCCTCAGAATCCGAGCGCCAGCGCGCGCGCGAGATCGTCGCTGGCCTGCGCTCAACCTACCCTGACGCGAAGTGCTCGCTCGACTTCACGACGCCCCTGGAACTCCTGGTGGCCACGATACTCTCCGCGCAATGCACGGACGAGCGCGTCAACCTCGTTACCAAACAGCTATTCCAGAAATATCGGTCGGCCGCGGATTACGCCGGCGTCGTGCCTGAGGAGCTAGAGCAGGACGTCAAGCAGACCGGCTTCTACCGCAACAAGGCGAAACACATTCGCGCCGCCGGTCAGGTGATGGTGGAGCGATACGGCGGCGACGTGCCGCGCACGATGGACGAGCTGATTACGCTGCCCGGCGTCGCGCGCAAGACGGCGAACGTCGTGCTCGGCAACGCCTACGGCATCGTCGAGGGCGTCGTGGTGGACACGCACGTTGGCCGGCTGGCTCGGCGCCTGGGCCTCACCGAAAGCGACGACCCGGTGAAGGTCGAGCAGGACCTGATGGCGCTGCTGCCCCAGTCCGACTGGCTTGACCTCTCCCACCTGCTGATCTACCATGGGCGGGCTATCTGCCAGGCGCGGCGGCCGCTCTGCGAACAGTGCATGCTCGTCGCACTCTGTCCCACGGGGCAGGACACGCTGGCGAGTGTCGCGACGCCCGTGGCAAAGGCGGCTCCGGCGAAGCGGTCCGCGCGCGGACGCAAGTAGCCACCAGTTCAGGGGAACACCATGCTCCGCGAAAGACCGCCAGTGGCCCTGACCTCGCGGCTCGCCGGCGGTCTGGCACGGCTGCTTCGGCTCTTCGGGGTTGCGTTGCCCTCATCCTCCCAAGCCCCTTCCCCCTCCAAAGGGAAGGGGGAGCCAGCGCCGCGACACGCCCCAAATACCGCCCGATTTCTCGCGCTCGTCGTCATCGCGGTCGCCGCGTACTTCGTCCCGCGTGGCATCTCATGGAACGCCGACACACACATCTTCCTGACGACAAGCGTCGTGGATCGCGGTTCGCTCAACATTGACCCGCTGGCGCGCTACACCGGCGATGTCGCGTTCGCCCACGGCCACTTCTACGCGGACAAGGCGCCCGGCCTCTCACTGGCGATGGTTCCCATCTACGCGCTGCTCAAGTGGACGATATTGGGCGGCCACCCCTACACCTCGCTCTTCACCGTGCCCGTCGCCCAGCGCACCGACTTCTTCGTGCGCTACATTCTAACCGTCGTCTTCGCCGCCGTGCCGACCGGTATCCTCGTCGCCTTGCTGTACCGCTTTCTCGCGCGTCTGGGACTGGGAACCCGCGCCCGCGTCGCCGTGGCGCTCACCTACGGTCTGGGTACCATCGCGCGTCCCTTCGCGGGCGAGCTCTTCAGCCATCAACTGAGCGCACTCCTGGCGTTCGGCGCGTTCGTCCTCCTGTATCGCGTGCGGCACGGCGAGCTCGGCGAGCGCATGGTCCTCGTGGCCGGGGCGCTGCTGGGCTACGCTATCATCACAGAGTACCCCGTCGCGTTGATCGCGGCGGCGCTCGGCGTCTACACCCTGACGATTCCAGCGC
>DATEGV010000087.1:0-4004 GCA_035279925.1 Ktedonobacterales bacterium
GGTCGAACGGGCACACTGTAGCACGGGTAAGGTACGGTTCACGCAGAGTCAAAGGGATTTTGAACGGAGTTCCACAGAGTTCGCGCGAGGGCCTTCGCGGGAACGCCACCCACAAACTCCCCCTTGCCACCGCTGGGGGACACGACGGCGCGAGCGGCGCAGCGGGGTTGAAGGGGTGAAGACGCTTCCACTTCCCGGCTTCTCACGGGGAATGGAGCGACGACCACCCCATGCGGGTCAGGCCTCCTTCAGGGCTTTCTGTCCCATCGTCCAGTCCCAAAAACTGGAAATAAAGTTCTAGGTTGCTGTAGACTATACGGGCGCCCTTCGTGAGGGTAGTTCGACCTAGCTATCTACGTCGCCGGCGCGTCGCGGCCAGAGATCTGGGAGGTATGCGTACTCATGCGTGAGTTTACCGTTGCCGACGAGTACACATACAACCGCAAAAGCGCGATACGCTGGATCGCCTCACACCTGCTGCGCTACAAACGCTTCTTCGCGCTCTTCACGCTCGGCACGCTGGCGGCGCAGATACTGACCGCGTTCGTTCCCACACTCACCGGCGCCGCCTTCACCGAGGTTGTGCGCGCGCACCCCGACCGGGGAAGCCTCCTGCGCATCTCACTCGAGATCCTCGGCGTCACGCTGGCGCTCTTCGTCGTCGCCCCGGCCGGCGCGTTCGCCAGCGAGGTGCTCGCCCAGCGCATCGAGCGCGACTCCCGTGATGAGCTGTATCTGAGTCTGCTCGGCAAGAGCCAGACGTTCCACAATCAGCAGCGCGTTGGCGATGTGATGGCCCGCGCCTCCAACGATGTGCGGCAACTCAACCCAATGGTCAATCCGGGCATCAGCCTGATCCTGGACTCGTTCCTGAGCCTCATCATCCCGATCATCTTTATCACCTTCATCAATCCCGTCCTGCTGATCTCGCCGCTGCTCTTCACCGGCGCGTTCCTGCTGGCGCTGCGCCGCTACGTGCGCAAGCTGAACCCGGTCAACGCCGCCATGCGCCAGCGTTTCGGTGAGATGAACGCGGGCCTCGCGGAGACCGTCACCGGCATCGAGGTCGTCAAATCCACGGCGCAGGAGGAGCAGGAGAAGGGCAAGTTCCTCAAGACCGCCCGCTCTTACCGCGACGCCTACGTCGAGAACGGCGCCATCCAGGCGCTCTATCTGCCGCCGCTGCTGATCGCGCTCACGCTGGTCGGCGCGCTGCTGCACGGTCTCTGGCTGGCCACGCACGGCCAGCTCAGCATCGGCAACCTGATCGCCTTCCTCGGCCTGATGGCGCTGCTGCGCTACCCGTCGTTCATCTCAATCTTCACCTTCAACCTCGTGCAGCTTGGCGTCGCCGGGGCTGACCGCATCCTGGCGCTGATGCGCGCGGAGACGGAGCTTGATGAGAACGAGGCGGGGCGGCAGGCGACCATCGCGGGCGAGATTGTCTTCGATCACGTGACCTTCGCCTATGGCGGCTCCCCCGTCCTGCGCGACGTCTCGTTCACCGCCGCGCCCGGCCAGACCGTCGCCATCGTCGGGCAGACCGGCTCCGGCAAGAGCACGCTCACCAAGCTCGTCAATCGCAGCTACGACGTAAGCGCCGGGGCGGTGCGCATTGACGGCGTGGACGTGCGTGAATGGAACATCGGCGCCCTGCGCTCGCAGATCTCCACCATCGAGCAGGATGTCTTTCTCTTCTCGCGCACCATCGCCGAAAACATCGGCTTTAGCCTCGGCCAGCAGACCGACCGCGCGGCCATCGAGCGCGCCGCCCACGACGCGCAGGCGCACGACTTCATCATGGGCTTCGCGGACGGCTATGAGACGGTCATCGGCGAGCGCGGCGTCACGCTCTCCGGTGGCCAGCGCCAGCGACTCGCCATCGCCCGCGCGCTGCTGACCGATCCGCGCATCCTGATCCTGGACGACTCGACGAGCGCAATTGACAGCGCCACCGAGGACGAGATTCAGAAGGCGATCAAGCGCCTGCTTGAGGGCCGTACTACGTTGCTGATTACCCACCGCCTCTCGCAGATACGCTGGGCGGACAAAGTGATCGTCCTGCGCCGAGGCGAGATCATAGACGAGGGCACGCACGACGAACTGATGGCGCGCTGCGACGACTACCGCCGCATCTTCGCGCACTATGCGCCCGCGCGCTCGACGGCGGAGGCGGTTTCCTGAGACGTTCCGCTTACGGGAGATCATCTAATGGGATTCATCATGGACGGCCTGGACGCCGAGGCCTACGACCGGCAGTACACGGACCGGGCGCTACTGGCGCGCATTCTCCGCTACTTCCGGCCACTGCGCGGGCTGATGCTCTTTGTCGCCGGCATGATTCTGCTCGGCTCGATTACGGACACTGTGCTGCCGGTGCTGATCTCACGCGGCATTGACTCGCTCGGCACGGCGCAGAGTTTCGGGCGCGTCGCCCTGCTCGTCGGCGTCATCCTCGTCTCCGGAGTGCTCTCGTGGACCGCGAACTTCTTCCGGCAGCGCAACACTGCTAAGGCCGTCGGCGATGTCGTGCTGAGCCTACGCCGCGACGCCTTCGACGCCGTGATGGCCCGCGATATGTCCTTCTACGACGAGTACCCATCCGGCAAGATCGTCAGCCGTGTCACCTCGGACACCGAGGACTTCGCGACGGTCGTCACGCTGGTCCTGAACCTGATGAGCCAATTGCTGCTCGTCGTGCTGATCGTGCTGGTGCTGCTGAAGATCAACACCGGACTGGCGCTGCTGGCGCTGACCATCGCGCCCGTGATCGTCGCCGTCGCGCTCGCCTTTCGCCGGATCGCCCGCAGGACGACGCGCCACGCCCGCCGCGCGCTGGCCACCGTCAACGCGACGGTGCAGGAGACGATCAGCGGCATCTCTATCGCGAAGAACTTCCGGCAGGAGCAGGGCGTCTACGACGAGTTTCGCGGCGTCAACCGGCTCTCCTACGCGGTCAACCTGCGCCAGGGACTCGTCTTCACCGGCATCTTCCCGGTGCTCAACACCATCGCGGGCATCGGCACGGTAATCGTCGTCTACTTCGGCGGCCTGCGCGTCGTCGCGGGACACGTCTCCCCCGGTTCGTGGTATCTCTTCGTGCAGGCCATCAACATCCTCTGGTTCCCGCTCACGAGCATCGCCAGCTTCTGGAGCCAGTTCCAGCAGGGCCTCGCCGCCAGCGAACGTGTCTTCGCCCTGGTGGACGCGGAGCCGCGCGTCATCCAGAGCGACTCGCTCCGTCCTGAGCGGCTGCATGGCCGCATCGAGTTCCGCAACCTCGACTTCCGCTACACCAGCAGCCAGCATGTGCTCCGCGGCTTCAACCTAACGATACCCGCCGGGGAGACCGTCGCCTTCGTCGGCCACACCGGCGCTGGCAAGTCCAGTCTCGCCAAGCTCGTCTCCCGCTTCTACGAGTTTCAAGGCGGCCAACTGCTGATTGACGACCACGACATCCGCGACTTCGATCTGCGCGCCTACCGTCAGCGGCTGGGCATCGTTCCCCAGGCGCCGTTCCTCTTCTCCGGCACGGTCGCGGAGAACATCCGCTACGCCCGCCCGAACGCCACCGGCGCGGAGGTCGAGCGGGTCGCGCGGCAGATCGGCGCCGGCGACTGGCTGGAGGCGCTACCCAATGGTCTGGCGACGGAGGTTGGCGAGGAGGGCAAGGCGCTCTCAATGGGCCAGCGGCAGATCGTCGCGCTCGCCCGCGTGCTGCTGCAAGACCCCGCGATCATCATTCTGGATGAGGCGACGGCCAGCGTGGACCCGCTGACGGAGGCGCAGATTCAGGAGGGACTGGATGTGGCGCTGCGGGACCGCACGGCGATCCTGATCGCGCACCGGCTCTCGACCATCGAGCACGCGGACCGCATCGTGGTGCTGCGCCAGGGCGAGATCGTGGAGGAGGGCAGCCACGCGGACCTGCTCACCGCCGCCGGTCACTACGCTCACCTGTACAACACCTACTTCCGCCATCAGTCACCCGACTACCGGCCCGG
>DATEGV010000088.1:0-3427 GCA_035279925.1 Ktedonobacterales bacterium
CCATCCAACCAGCACATCGCGCTCCTGCGCTCGCTCCACACCCCCAAGGGACGCGAGCAGGAGGCCGCATGCCTGTTGGAGGGGCCACACCTGCTGGCGGCGGCGTTCGAGGCCAACGTGACGCCACGATTGATCGTCTACGAGTCGGAGGTCATGGAGCGCAGTGTCGAGGGGCGTCGGCTGCGCGGCCAGATCGAGGCCGCGGGCGCGGCGGGCGCGCAGGTCTACGAGGCGTCACGCGCGGCCATCGAGCGGGCGGCTGACACCCAGACGCCGCAGGGCGTCGTCGCGGCGGTCGCGCTCACCGAATTCGAGGCGGAGCTCCTGCGCGCGCGGCGGCGTGGACGCATGCGCCCCGTTCTGCTCGTGCTGGACGCCATCAGCGATCCCGGCAACATGGGCACGCTGCTGCGGTCGGCCCTGGCCGCGGATGTGGATGAGGTCCTGCTCGCGCCGGAGTGCGCTGATCCCTTCGCGCCCAAGGTGCTGCGCGCGGGGGCCGGCGCGCATCTGCACCTGCCCATTCGCCGGCTGGACTGGCCAGGCGTCCAAGTCGCCATCTACGGCGCGCCCCAGGCGCGGCAGGTCGTCATCGCGGAGGCGAAGGCCCACACCGAGTACGACGCGCTGGACTTCACGCAGCGCACCGCGCTCATCATCGGCAGCGAGGCGCACGGTCCCTCCGCGGAGGCCGGCGCGCTGGCCACGGCAAGCGTCCGCGTCCCGATGTGGAACCGCGTCGAATCGCTCAATGCAGCGATCGCCGGAAGTGTGATATTGTTTGAGGCAGCGCGCCAGCGGCGCGTCGCGGAGACGCGAGCAACGGCGCGGACAACCGAGGACTAGGCGACGACGGAGAGAGTAGGCGGCGCACGCCAACAGGGAGCCGGGGCCGGCGACTGGAAGCCCCGACAGGCGTAACCCGAACCGAAGTTCACTCCCGAGCCGGCGACTGAAGCGATGCGGCAACGCGCGTCGTGTGTAGGCGCCACGGCGGCCCACCGGTAGCGGGGCAACCAGAGCGGAGCGCGCTCGATCTTCGACGCGCGTTTCATGTGGGTGGTACCACGGAGAGCCACGGCAGCTTCGTCCCAGACGAGGTTGCCGTTTTTGCGTTTTTTTGGAGGGAATCACCGATGGCGACATCACAGACGAGTGAAGAACAGGCGCTGGCGGACCTGCAACGCCGGGCGACCGCCGAACTCGACACCATCGCCAGCAGCGATGGGCTAGACGAGTGGCGCACTCGCTACCTTGGCCGCGAGCGCGGTGAGCTGACCGCGATCCTCAAGGGGCTGGGCAAGCTCCCCGGCGACCAGCGCAAGACCATCGGGCAGGCGGCCAATCAGGTGAAGGTCGAATTGGAGGCGGCGCTGGCGGAGCGCGGAAATGCGCTGCGGGCGGCGGAACAGGCGGCCGCTCTCGAACGCGAGCGTATTGACGTGACGCTCCCGGGCCGGCCCACGCCGCGCGGCCACTACCATCCACTCACGCTCGTAACGCAAGAGATCGGGCGCATCTTCGGCCTGATGGGCTTCCAGATCATCGAGGGGCCGGAGGTCGAGACCGACTACTACAACTTCCAGGCGCTCAATATGCCCCCGGACCATCCCGCCCGCGACATGCAGGACACCTTCTGGATCGCGCCGGGCGAGATACTCCTGCGCACGCAGACCTCGCCCAACCAGATTCGCATCATGCAGACGACGCGCCCACCCGTGCGCGCCATCGTCCCGGGCCGCGTCTACCGCAACGAGGCGATTGACGCCAGTCACGAGGCCGTCTTCCATCAGGTAGAAGGCATCCTGATTGACGAAAGCTGCACGATGGCGACGCTGCGCGGTGTGCTGACCCGCTTCGCGCGCGAGATGTTCGGCGGCGACCGCAAGCTGCGCTTCCGCCCCAGCTACTTCCCGTTCACCGAGCCGAGCGCCGAGTTCGACATGGACTGTGTCACCTGCGGCGGGACCGGCTGCCGCGTCTGCAAGTACAGCGGCTGGCTGGAGATGGGTGGCTCCGGCATGGTGGACCCGCGCGTGCTGCGCGGCGTCGGCTACGACCCGGCGAAATATCGCGGCTTCGCGTTCGGCCTGGGCATCGAGCGCATCGCCATGCTGCGCTACGGCATAGATGACATTCGCCTGTTCGCGGGCAATGATCTCCGCTTCCTGCGCCAGTTCAGTTGAGAGGACGGGTAGCACAGAGTCACACAGAGTCACACAGAGTCACACAGAGGAAATGGAGAGTGACCCAGAGGGAGAGAAGAGTGGAGAGGGATCGCCTGCCACGCGCTACTTTCCCCCCCCACCTGTTGGAAAAACTCTGTGTGACTCTGTGAAAACTCCGCGTGACTCTGTGTTACCCGTGTCTCGTACTTTTGTGTGACCCGCTTCCTCTGGTCCAAGCGTGGAGCAGGTGGATCAAGGATTTCAGTGAGGAGCAACAATGCCATGAATATACGCTTGCTCAGTCTCGGCTTCGGCAATGTCGGCCAGGCGCTGGCGCGCATGCTCGCAGAGAAAGAAGCCACCCTGCGCGACAACTACGATCTCACCTTCGCGTTCAGCGGCATCTATACCCGCACGACCGGCGCGCTGTCCTTCCCCGACGGCCTGAGCGCGGGCCAGCTTGTCGCGCTCGGCTGGCCATTGACGGCGGCATCGCCGGGTGTCGTCGCCGGACCCGCCGACCCGTTGGAGTTCATCCACACCTGCCAAGCCGACGCCGTGCTCGAACTCAGCGCGCTCGACCCCATGACGGGGCAGCCCGCCACCGACTATATCCGCACGGCCCTGCGCTCCGGGCGGCACGTCGTCACCGCCAACAAAGGCCCGATCGCCCACGCCTACCGTGAGCTGTGGGCGCTGGCGGCGGCGAACGGTGTGCGGCTGCGCTTCGAGTCCACGGTGATGGACGGCACGCCCATCTTCGGGATGGCAGAGGCTAGCCTGCCCGCCACCGACTTCGCGGGCTTTCGCGGACTGCTCAACAGCACGAGCAACTACGTGCTGAGCCTGATGGCCCAGGGGCAGACCGTCGAGGAAGGCATCGCCGCCGCCCAGCGGGTGGGCGTGGCCGAGGCCAATCCCGCCTACGACCTGGAAGGCTGGGACGCCTCGGTGAAGGCCACCGTGCTTGCGAACGTGCTGATGGGCGCGGACCTGCGACCAGCGGACGTGCGCCGCGAGGGCCTGGGCGCGGAGGCGATGCGCAAGGCGCAGGCGGCGCTACTGCCGGGGCAGACGCTCAAGCAGGTCGTCGAGGCGACCCGCGAGGCGGACGGGGCGGTCACGGCGCGCGTGCGACTCGCGGCGCTGCCCCCCGGCGACTTCTTCGCGCATCTCTCCGGCATGGAGACCGCCGTCACGCTGCACACCGACACCATGCGCGACCTGACCATCGTCGAAGGCGAGGGCGATCCGGGGCA
>DATEGV010000089.1:0-3681 GCA_035279925.1 Ktedonobacterales bacterium
GATCCGCTCCTCCGATCCGACGTTCCGCGCGAAGCAGGGGCTGGAGAACGTCAACGGCTTCGACTACGTGCTCGCCTCGCTGACAAACCCGACGCAGATCGCCGAGTACCACATCGAGCAGAAGGGCGGCAACAAACCACCCGTAACGTCCTTCACGGACATGACGAAGCAGAAGACCGTCGCCCTGAAGATTGAAAACGACACGGCGGGCGGCACTCCCGGCGTCTTCACGCCGCAGAACATCATCATCAGCGCGGGAACCTCCGTCACATGGACAAATGTCTCGGATTTGCCGCACACCGTCGTCACGCGCCCAGGTTTCACAGTCCCAGAGAGTTTCAAGTCGGATGTCCTCGCCAACGGGAGCGGGAAGTTCACCTTCACGTTCACGAAACCCGGTGAGTATCCGTACTACTGTAGCATTCACCCGGTGATGGTCGGTTGGATTACCGTGCAATAGCGCGGCGAGCCACCCATCTCCATCACCCCATCGCGTGGCGTTGCGCCGAAATGGCCGGTACGTTCCCGGCGCGGCGCGGCGCTACGAGCAGCCCCCGCGGAATGGCGCGCAGCGGCCACAGCGAGCGGGAATCATCGTCTGAAAGGGATAATGACCCATGCAAGTGACGGCCACCACGCCCATCCGGGAACATGAAAAGCCGATGTCATGGGCGCGGGCGATCCTGATCGCCACCGGTTTCTTCTTCCTCACCGCCATCATCAACGCCCAGTTGCCCAGCTACATCCTCGTCGTCTCCACCGGCGCGACGCTGGCGGCCTTCGAGCAGGGCACCCTCGCGCTGGGGCTGATCGCCCTGGGCATCGGCGTCATCTGCCTGGAGATCACGTTCCTCTACGACCCCAAGCCGCTGCTGCCCTGGCCGCTCTTTGCCGCCGTCGGCGCGGCCATCACGGCGGTCGGCGCGTTCTTCGTGTATCAGGTCTCCGTCGGCCTCGCGGGCACGTCCGCGTTCGGCGGTCCTGGCTGGAACGAATACCTGCCTGCTCAGACCGGCCAGCACACCTACTGGCCCTCCGGCACGTCGTATCTGTTCAACAAGTACTGGTTCCAGCCGAACAGCATAGACATCTCGGCCGTCGGCCTGATTATGCTCGTCGTCGGCCTGGGTATCTTCATGTTCGCCGTGTTGAATCCCTTCGCGCTGCGTGGCAAGCTCGTCGGCCCGGTGCCGACCTTGCTCGTGCGCTTCTCGCTGGGCCTCTCCATCGTCATCGTCGCTCTGTACCTGACGGTCTACACGTTCAAGGACTCGTACAACGTCAAGCATCCCCTCTCGCCCGCTGGAGCCGGCAATATCGCGCTCTTCATCGCGCTGGGCCTCGCGCTGTTCGCGCTGCTGCTCTGGTTCCTACCGGTGATGATCGCGCACCGCAGCCAGTTCATGCCCGCGACGTATCTGCACGGCGTCGTCGGGTTGGCGGGCAATGTCGCCGCGCCGCTGCTGATCCTCTGGGTAGTGGCGTATCCGCTGGTGAACTGGGTCCACGGCGTTGATCCGAAGTCCACCTGGGTGGAGTGCGGCCAGAAGACCAACATCCCTGGGAGCTGCGCGTTCACGCCGTTCACCGGCTACATCATCTGCGCGATCGTGGCTTCGATGACGCTCGGCCTACTGCTCGGTGGCCTCTACTTCTGGAGCACGCGCCGCAATACGGTGGTGCTGGGCGCCACTATCGGCCTGATCTACATCGGCCTCGCCGTCATGGCGATTCACGTCAACGATCCCCGCCAGACGCCGTTCGGGCTGATTATCGCCATCGGCATCGTGATCCTCGCCTTCATCTGGACGTGGTCCACACAACGCGAGTTCGCGCCAACCAGCCCGCAACAACTCGGCTGTGTCGGCATGTGGCTGGTGCTGGGAACGCTGCTGCTGATCTTCCTCTTCGGCTTCGCCTTCCTCTCAATGCCGAGCTTCTTCGAGATCGAGGCGCTGGCGTTGTTCTACCAGCCGGGCAAGGGCGGTCTGCACGACGCCTTCTGGGTGCTCCTGCTGATGGGTGGGTTCGGCGCGCTCCAGTTCACGATGCTGATACGTCGCCAGCCGATGACGGATCTGCGCAAGTTCGGGCTCTGGGTACTGGGCATCGGGACGGTGGCCGAGTTGATCGGCGCCATCCAGGGCTTCCACACGGACGTGCTGACGCAGGGCATCAACGCCATGCAGGGGTCGCAGGCCTTCTTCCTGACCGGCGGCATCTTCGAGGTGGTGGGCATCGCCACCTGCCTGATCGGCGCGTACCGCGCACGCTCGCTACCCTGGGCGCTCGTGATCGGCGTTTCGACGCTGATCGGACTGGCGGCGACCATCGTGCTGCACACGGCGAACTATCCCGAACTGGTCGTCTTCGCGGTCGTCATCGCCTCCCTCGGCGCGTACGCCTATACCGCCGCCGGACCCGACTGGCCACCCGATGAAGCTCTGGAGTACGCTGCCAATGGAGCCAATGGTGGCAATGGCAATGGCCACGCGGCCTCGTCCTTCACGGTGACGCCGCGCTAAGGGTTGCGGACCTCACCCCCCGGCCCCCTCTCCTCGCGGGAGAGGGGGAGGCAGAACCTTCGCCCCCGCGCTTCGTTTGAGGTGTCGGGGGCGCGCCATTTTGGAGGGTGAAGGCTGGGTTGCCTCATCCCCCCGCCCCTTCCCCCCGCGGAGGGAAGGGGAGCTAGCGCCGCGACCTTCGGGCTGCGGTTCCCCCTCGCCCCGCAGGGAGAGGGGGTCAGGGGGTGAGGCGGCCCAGATGGCAGGGGGTGAGGCGGCCCAGATGGCAGGGGGTGAGGCGGCCCAGATGTCAGCGTTCCGTCGCTAGCGCCCGCGCCGATTTGCTGGTATACTGCGGTACGCTCCCGCCGGTGTGGAGCGCCTCGTTCCGCACGCCGGCCATTCATGGCCGCGCGTTGCCATCAGGACAAGGTGAAACTACGGCGTGGCGTCTGCCGCGATGGCGCGGTGGGTCCTCCAGCGGTGGAGTCGCTCGAGACAGGGACATGTCTTCAAGACCAGCGCGCCTCGGCCTACGCGCTCCCGCGATGGGAGACACGCTCGCGGCGCTCCCCGGGCCGAACATGGGAGGACACGCCATGTCGCAGATGTCGCCAATCGCTGGTGGGCACAAATTCCCCCGTTATCCCATGGCCTCCATGAGCGGCGGCGCCTCAGTCGCCAACCCCGACGGCGACGTGACCGATGACACCGCGACCAACGGCACGGCGGTTGCCCCGCTGGATATCGAACGCGCCCTGAGTGGTCCGCCCCTGCGCGTCCTCGTGATCGCCTCCGAGTCCGTTCCCTACGTGAAGACCGGCGGACCCGCCGACGTGATCGGCGCGCTACCCCGCGCGCTGCGCCGGCTGGGCCATGATGTGCGCGTCATCGCGCCCCGCTACAGCAGCATTGACCCAGAGCGATGGCGGCTGCGGCCAGTGGTGGACGACCTCTCCGTGCCGATGAACCACGCGCGCGAACACGTCTCCGTCATGACGACGCCGGAGGACGAGCCGGTTCCGTTCTACTTCGTCGGCTCGGAGCACTATCTACAGCGCGAGAAGCTCTACGGCTACGGCGATGACGGCGAACGCTTCATCTTGTTCTGTCGCGCGGCGCTCGAATTCACGCGCTGGCTCGGCTGGGCGCCCGACGTCATCCACTGTCACGACTG
>DATEGV010000090.1:0-7363 GCA_035279925.1 Ktedonobacterales bacterium
AGTCGCGTACTACGAACCGGACGTTGAAGTCGCCAGGACGACGGGCGCCGCGCTGCGCGCTCAGGGCCTGTGCAGATTGATCACCGAACTGAGCGACTATGACGCCGAGTTTGATGTGGTCGTCTGTGTAGAGCCAGACGCGCGACTGTCAGGCGAGGATGCGCGTCAGATGGCGCGCTTGACGCGCGCCGCGGGCTTCATGGTGATCGCGAACGCGCGCGCCGAGATGGATATGGGCGCGGAAGCAACCGGCGACGATGACGACGACCTTGAATGCGCCGTGGTCGAGTATGGCCTGCGTCCCTGCGACGAGAGCGACCGCACGCTACGGCTGTGGCGACGTGGGCCGGCCCTGAGTGTCATCATACCTGTCTACAACGCCGCCGATGACGCTGAGCGGTTGTTACAGAGCATTCGCGCGACACGCCCCGGGTACCCTCTACACTGGGTGTTGCTGGACGACGCCTCACCCGATCCCCACATCAGGCCACTGCTCGAGTCACTGCGCGACGACCTTGGTGAATCAGTAACAGTCGTGAGTCGTGACGAGAACCGCGGTTTCGTGCTGACTTGCAATGAAGGGATGATCCTGCGCTCGGGTGATGATGTCATCCTGCTCAATAGCGACACGATTGTCTACGATGGCTGGGCGCGGGGCCTCGTGCAGACGGCCTATGAAGACGCGAACATCGGCACGGTAACACCGCTGAGTAACAACTGCTCCGCGTTCTCGGTGCTCGAACATGTGGCGCCGGAGAATGCCGTCAACGCGATGTTGCAAGCGGGGGCCGACCTGCCGACGCTGGATATTCCAGTGGGGGTTGGTTTCTGCCTGTACGTCAAGCGCGGTGTGCTGGACAGAGTCGGTGTCTTTGATCCGATATTTGGGCGCGGCTACGGTGAGGAGTGCGACCTCTGCATGCGTGCCCTCGACGCGGGCTACCGGAACGTGCTCTCGACGCGGGTGTTTGTCTACCACCGAGGCGGCGCGTCCATGGTAGCGGCGGGGGTGCGCTCAGCGGAGAGGGCGATGGTTGACGCGCACGAGCAGATCATCCAGACACGCTATCCAGAGTATGAGGAGAGCATCCAGCGATTTCTCGCGGACGGCGGGGTGCATGACCTCGGCGAGGGACTCGCCAGGCGCTACATCGAGTACGTCGCGGCGTGCCGTCCGAGTGTGGCGATGGTCGCGCACAATGACGTGTTCGGAGCCGCCATCGGGGGAACCGAGTTTCATGTTCGCGACCTCATCAAGGCGTTCGTCCACGACTACGTTGTCTATGTCGTCTCGCCAAAGGACACGGGAATCCGTGTGACGGGTTGCGCGGACGGGGTACGGGCGGAGGTCGTCTGCCGGTCACGTGATTACGGCGCTATGTTAGCCGCGCTCGCGCCAGGAGTGCTGCACATTCATCATCTGATGCGCTTCCCGCGCGAGTTTTTGGAGGCGCTGGCGCGATGGCCGGGGCGCAAAATCTTCACGGCGCATGATTACTTCAGCCTCTGTCCAAGTCCGGCGTTGTTCGGTTACCGCAACGAATTCTGTGGCGTCCCCGCGCGGCAAGAATGCGGCGAGTGCGCGCGCCGGTTGTTCGACGACGGCTACGAGGCGGTGGAGCGACAGCGCGCGATGCACCAGCGCTTGCTCGACACCTGCGAAGTGGTGATCGCGCCGTCCCATTTTGCGCTGAAGACGTTTCAGCGCGGCATGAACCTCACGAAGCAGCGCACGATGGTCATTCCACATCCAGTCCTCGCCTACCAGAAAGCGCCGACCGCCACGCAATCCGCGGCTCTTGGTGAGGCGAGGCGACGTGAACTCGCTCCGGGAGTCGGGTCGGCAGCGAAAACAACGTTGACGGTGGGCTTCATTGGCTACGGCGCGGCCCACAAAGGACAGGCTCTTGTCGAGGGGATTGTGGCGGCCTGCGCGCGTGACGATATTCGATTCGTGGCCATCGGCAATCTAACGGCGTTCATACGGAAGTCCTTCAACGGCGCGAGCACGGGCCTGTATCAGCGCCACGAGGCGCCGGAGCTGATTCGCCGGCATGGCGTTGACGTGATGGTCATTCCTTCGGTGGCGCCGGAGACCTATTCATTCACCCTCACGGAATCGTGGCTGGCGGGAACGCCGGCGGTGGTTGGGCCGATAGGCGCGCCCGCGGAGCGCGTGGTCGCCACAGGGGCGGGTCTGGTAATGCCGGACTACCAGATTGAAACGTTCGTCTCCGCGTTGCGGTCCCTGGCCAGCGACCGTGCGCGGCTTGACCAGCTCCGCGCTGCCACGGCTGCCGTGCGGCTCCCCCAGGACGCCGAGGCGTATCGCTCGGTATACATGGAGTTGGGGGATGCCGTTCCGCACACGCCGACGTTGTTTTCGCAGATTGGCGGGGAAGAAAGCCATGTGACGCCGGCTACGCCTATACCCTTTGTCGAGGCGCTGGTGCGTATTCGTAAGCGGATCTTCCCAGTGCGGTCGCGGCGCGAGTGGGCGTATCTGGTGGCGCACGATCTGATCGTGAAAGCGTCGAAGTCCGCAAACGCCACGCGGAAGACGGTCATCACCGCTAACAAGCCGGCGGCGCGTCAGGCGTCGCGACCATGATAACTCACAGTGGGAGGACGCCCGTGAAACTTAGCCGCGTCGCCTCGCTCGGACGAAAGTCCGTGGAGGTGCTGCGCCACGAGGGGCCGAAGACGCTTGCATGGCGGTTGAACCTATGGAGCCGAAAGCATTGGTATTTTCTGCGCGGGCGGCAGGCGGCGACGCGCAAGCTCGAAGTGGCCAGCCATGCCATGATAGCGACGCCCGACCCTTCGTTGCCTCCATCATCAGGGGGACGCGAAGCTCGCGCGAGGGATACGTTTCGCGTTCTCTTCGTCGTGCCTATCGAAGAGCCATTCAGCCGGCGTTACCGCGTGGATAACGTACGCGCGCAATTGGCGCTTGGAGGCGTCTCCTCTGCCGCGCTGTACAATGTGGACCTGGCCAGGCGCTTGGAATACGCGCTGAATTTCGATGTCATCGTGTTCCATCGTATGCCCGCCACCGCCGAGCTACACCTGTTCGCGCGGTTGGCGCGGGATCGCGGGATCGCGCTGGCGTTCGACGTAGATGACTATATTTACGAGCCGGCGATGCTCTGGCGTGTCCCGGTATTGGAGAGCGCGACGCCCGCCGAGAGGGACCAACTGACACGGCAAGTGGAGAGTTGTCGCGAGATGCTCGGCGTCTGCGAGAACTTCATCGGCAGCACGCGCTTTCTGGCTGACCGCGCGAGAGACCTTGGCCGACGAGCTTTTGTGATTCGCAATGGATTGAGCGCTCGGCAACTCGCGCTGGCGGAGGCCGCGCTGGCGCGGCGGGCGCGCGTACGGCGTGACCGGGAGCGCGAGACGGTGCGGGTGGGGTACCTTTCTGGCACACGCACACACGCGAAGGACTTTTCGGTAGTTCTGCCGGCGTTGCGTCGCTTGTTGGATGAGTGTCCACAGATGACGCTGGTGATACGCGGTCTGCTCGATATTCCATCGGAATTGCTGCCGTATGGCTCACGGATTGAGCGGCAACCGTACGTCTCGTGGGAGCGACTGGTCGGCGCTACGGCGGAGCTGGATGTGACAATCGCGCCGCTGGATATGGATAACCCGTTTACTGAAGGCAAGAGCGCGCTGAAGTATTTCGAGTCCGCGAATGTCGCGGTTCCCGTGGTGGCGTCGTCAACGGAGGAGTTCCGGGCGTCCATTCGGCAAGGAGAGAACGGGTTCCTGGCAACATCGGCGGAGGATTGGCACAGGAGTCTGCGCGGATTGATAATGGACCACGACCTCCGCGAGCGTATGGGACGTGATGCCCGGCTGGATGCCCTGGCCCGCTATACACCGGCGGCGCAGAGTGAGGCGACAGTTGAGGTGTTTCAGGCGGTGGTTGCGCGCCACGCGGCGGTCATGGAACGCGCGTAGTCTGACCCCGTGTCCTCCGCCGAGCGAGACTCAATTTTCACCGACGCAGCAACGCTCTACACCACGGCGGCCACGCTCAAGCTCACTCCCGCGATGCCCTAGGCGTCGCGCCAACCGTCTCGTCGTGACGGTCGCCTGTCAGGAGCGCCTATCACTTCTTCGAGGTGCGCGCATCGAATGACGCGGCGCGCTATGAGGTCACATGTGCGATGAACCTCGGCGCATGTTCCGCGATGTGCGAGCTGTCACCTTCGCCCGCGCGACGCGCCGCCCCAGCAAAGCGCGCGCCGACCATCGCCCAGAGCGCCAGCGTGCCCAGGGGACGCGCCAGCCACGCCAGGGCGTCTAGCGGGATGCCGAGCACCCAGGGACCCGAGAGGTAGACACCGAAGAAGTCGTGATTGAACGGCAGGGGGAGCGAGGTAAGCGCGTACGCCGCGGCGATTCCCGCCAGCCAGCGCCGTTGCGTCGGCGCGTGCCGGTCCGGCAGTGCCACGACCGCGCCGAGCGCGGCGAGGAGGGGCAGCAGCAGCCAGGCGAGATGGTGTAGCCAGACCAGCGGCGAGATGAGCGGCATAGTGCAGACAGTCCAGGCGTATCCCAGCAACTCCGGGTCCTGCTTCGTCTCACGCTCGGCGGCAGGGGAGGAGAGCAGCGCGCCGCTGGCCGCGACTGTTCGACGCCGGCCCTGGCGTCCCGAAACGTCGAACACCACTAACACGAAAACGAGCGCGATCGCTCCCATCAGGGCGTAGCCGAGGAGTCGCGTCGTCAGACTGGCGTGACCGCCGAGGAGCAGCGCGATCCAGGTTGGTAACTGACCGAGCGATTCGTTGGTGGCGGCGCGGGCAAAATCGGAGCCGGTGGCAAGTGCGGCGCGTGTTGCCCAGAGGCCGGAAACGCCGAGCGCGAGCGCCATGCCGCCGATGAGCGCGGCGCCACTGACCACCGCCGCGATGACGATCCGCCAGCGCCCACGAGCGGCGTAGTACACGATAAGCAGGACCGGATACACCTTGAGCAGCGCGATCACCGCCAGCACTCCGCCCGCCATTCGTTGATGTCCCGCGCGGGCAAGCATCGGCGTCAGCAGCATGCCACACAGGATGACGAAGTTGGTCTGTCCGAGCGCCAGACTTGCCAGCAGAGGATACGAGAGCGCGGACAGCACGATCACCAGTAGCGACAGCGACACGCCGGGATCTGGTTGGCCCAGCCACCAGGCGTGTAGCCGCGCCAACCAACGTTTCGGCGAAGGGACGCTATCGGCGCTCACGCCACCTGGGCGCGAGGTCGCGGCAGCGCCCGCCCACCAGATGAGGAGTCCGGTGATGACCACCCAAAGGACACTGTTTGCCGCTGTCCAGATGTGAAAGGCGACATCGCAGTGAAAGCGTGTCAGTGGCTGAAGCGCGAGCGCGAGCAGCGGTGGATAATCGTATGCGGAGTTCGGCCAGACGGCGCAAGTGCCGTCCCGGATCAACGACGCCTGAACCGTCCGCACGTCATAGATATTGGCCGCTGGATGGGCGCGCAACGCCGCCGCCGCGCCGTAAAAGATCTGGAAATCAGCGGTTTGTCGCGCCACGTTGACATGCAGCGCCACCCACGCGACCACCAGCCAGTACACTATCGCGGCGACTGCCAAGCCAGCGACGACGATGTGCAGAGCGCGTCGCCTTCGCGCTGCGGTCCCTCCCGCGCCACTCATGCGATTCTCTTCCCGCCGCGCGGGGGCCTTGTCGAACGGTCGCACGTCCCATTCACCCATACACAACCAACCAATACGCCTTTGCTCCGCTATCATACGTCCGCACCAGAATAGCAGCGAGCGCAACCTACGTCTATCTCCTTGACGGCGGTGACACCCTCCGCGTGCGCGCCACAGACGCCGCCCTCCGTCTCGCCGCGCGCGACGCCACGCGGAACACGCTCTTGGCCGTCGGCAGTGGGCCGGATATACTCCTGAAGCAGAAAGAGTTCATCCCATCTTCGGGGCATGCGAGGAGCGCCACCTATGCCGTCGCCGTATCTCATCAAGGGCCAGGGCTTCCAACCAGGATACGTCCGCATCGCCGCGCCGGGGCAGACCGCCCTGCGTTGGATCACGATCGGGCGCCTGGGCCTGCTCGAACACAGCCCGTATGAACACGCCACCGGCGCTCAGGAACAGGTCATCACCGTCCTCAGCGGGGCAGTCTCGCTGGCGATGGATGGCGCTCCGGCGCGAACGGTGGGCCAGCGCGCCGACCTATTCAGCGGCGGCCCCACGTACCTCTGCCTCCCACCAGAGACCAGCTACCGGCTGACCGCGCTCACGAGCACGGCGGACCTGCTGCTGCTCGAGACGCCCGCGGACCCCGGCGCTGGCGTCCACATCGTCTCTCCGGACGACGCCCCCGCGCGCGTCGTCGGCGCGGGCAACTGGGCGCGTAACGTCTGGCCGGGCACCGCCGCGCTGCCGGTCAGCCGGAGATTGTTGGTGGGCGAGACGGTGAACCCGCCCGGCAACTGGTCCTCCTACCCGCCGCACAAGCACGACGTGGACGATCCCCCGCGTGAGGCGCTCTACGAGGAGGTCTACTTCTTCTCCATCAAGCCGGCGGGCGGGTTCGGCATCCAGCGCCTCTATGAGCGCCGCCAGGCCGAGGACGCGCTGGACGAGACCTTCGCGGTGGAGGACGGTGACACCGTCATCATCCCGCGCGGCTATCATCCCGTGGTCGCCGCGCCCGGCTATCAATTGGGATACGTCTGGACGCTCTGTGGCCATGGCCGGACCTATGGCGCGTGGAGCGACGACCCGGCCCATGCGTGGCTGCGCGCCGTCGAGCCGATTCTGGCGTCGCGGTGATGAAGGGGGCGCGGGTGGATAGGCGTTCGGACGGATCTTTAGACGAGTCTCCTGAAACACTGCGCGAGACGACCGCGCAACAACACGCTCTCAACACGCTCTTCGACCTGCGCGGCCAGACGGCGGTGGTGACGGGCGGCAGCGGCGTCCTGGGCGGCGCGATGGCGCGGGCGCTGGCGGGAGCCGGCATGCGCGTCGTCATCCTTGGACGGCGTCTCGGCGCCTGCCAGCGGGTCGCGGACACCATCACCGGCGCGGGCGGGTCCGCGCTCGCGGTTGCGGCGGACGTGCTGGACCGCGCCTCACTGGAAGCGGCGGCGGCGCGTGTGGCGGAGGCCTTCGGTCCGGTGGACCTGCTCCTCAATGCGGCGGGCGGCAATGATCCACGCGCCACGACCAGCGCGGGACAGTCGTTCTTCGACCTCGATCCGGAGGGTGTTGACGCCGTGATGGCTGGCAACTTCGGCGGCACGCTGCGCGCCTGCCAGGTCTGGGGGCGCGACATGGCCGAGACCGGGAGCGGCGTCATCATCAACGTCG